>NZ_WIPE01000069.1:71816-121770 GCF_009760835.1 Bacillus sp. EE-W1
AATTAAAGTCTACTTCTCCCTGATGTTTCCTCTTTTTATTAAGTCAAATCTACCATGTTGTGTATATAAAGCATAAAGATTATTGGATTTTGAATCAACATATACGTCCCTTTTATTTAAAAATAAGAAAACCCCATATTCAATAAAAAATACAGGGTTTTTATAAATCAGTTTATTTTGTTTAAAATTATACTTAGTCGAAAGAAGTTCGTGAATGAAATAGTACTTATCTAATTAAGAAGAATTTAGATTCCAGCCCAAACATCTTTTCCATATCGCCCTTCATCTTGCAAAGAATCCAACCAATCCCTTGCCTCTTGTTCCCTTACTTCATGAATTTCTTGATATGCTTGACAAAGGGTGTCTTCTACGTCAGGAGCCATTTTACTTCCATCACCACATATATAAAGATGAGCTCCATTATCTAATAGCGAAATTAAATTGCTTCTATCTTGTTTTATTAAATGCTGTACATATGTTTTAGGATGTCCTTCCAGGCGAGAAAAAGCTGTGTGTAACGAGATTAATCCATCTCTTTCATCATTTTCTAGTTCTGTACGATAGAGATAATCTTTTTCAGGATGACGGCAACCAAAATATAGATGTGCTTGTCCTAAGTTCATACCTTTTTGCTTTTGAACACGACGCGCTTGCAAGAATCCACGGAATGGTGCAATTCCAGTACCTGGTCCAACCATGATAATTGGTGTTTCTGGATTTTCAGGTAATTGAAAGTTCGATTGTGGCGTTCGAATGAAACAGATAATCTCATCTTTATTATGACGCTGAGCTAAATAATTAGAAGCGACTCCTTCATATGTCCCTACCCCACTCCATGCAGGTGCATTAACAACCCCAACCGTAATGCTCAGACGATCCTGTGCAACGAGTGGAGAGCTTGAAATAGAATAGTAACGCGGTTTGAGCGCAGGAAGAAGTTCTAAAAAGCGTTCAAATCGGATTTCACAAGCCTCATACTTTTCAAGAAGATCCAACATTGACATACGTTTCTTTAATATTTGTTCATGATAAACTCCCTCTTCCAATAATGATTCCAATTCCTTTTTATGAGGAGGGCATGCTGTGAATGTCACCATTTCTCGTATTTGTGCTCGAGTGGCTGCTTCTTGCACTTCTACACTATAACTAAGAAGGTCAAATAAACTAACAGGACTGTCTAAAGGTATGTGATTTACACTTCGTCCACTTGCACTCAGTATGACTTGATCCTTCCCATTTAATCCAAAGCGTTTTAAAATTCGGTTGACATTTTTCTCACTATTAATTGGCAGCACACCAAGGTGGTCACCTTCTTGATACGTAGCGCCTTCTGGCAAGGATATCTCAATATGTCGCGTGCTTCTTTCACTGCTAGATGATTGAAGTTCACGATTTTCTAGTATAGACGCATAAACTGCTTCATATGTTCGCGCCAGAGGAGATCCTCCAAGACGACTAACAAATTGTAAACTTAATGTACTGCGTTCTCTCTCAATGTTTTTGTTAAGTTCCAATCCAAATGCCTTCATCGCATCAGACCACATGCTTTGTTTCCATTGCTCGAGCTGTTCCTCGAAATCACCACTTGCATCCGCTTCTCCACGTGTAGAAAATCTTGTTGCTCCTTTTTGAGCCATTTGCTCATCAATGTATCTTGGAATTCGCTGATAAGTACTAGCCCAATTATGATCTCCACAACCAAAAACTGCGTATTGAACACCTTTTAGCTCATCCGGTTTTAATTCTTCCAACCATTGCACAAACTGCCCTGCATTACTTGGCGGTTTTCCATTATAAGAAGAAGTTACAATAAGAACCGCCCCTTCTTTTGGCAGACTTCCAATTCGATCGTTAAGAGCTACCACTTCCGTTTGAACACCTTCTAAACTAGCTGTATCTGCTAGTTCTCTGGCAATACCTTCTGCTACCCCTGTATCCGATCCATATAGAACAAGAAGCGAAAGATTATCGGCCCCAATAATAGAAGGAGTCTTCTGAACTTGCTGCTTGGTTTCATGGTTTTTCAGTTTCTCTTCTATAGGCGCAAGAACAGTAGTATGGCTAATAGTTTGATTTCGGGGTAGAATCCTAATTTTAAAATCACCAGGCTTTAACGTTAATGTTTGTTTTACATCCAGCTGATAGTCTTGATAATCAATGAATTCAAAATGTTGAAGAAGCATTCCCATTACGAGTGTAGCTTCATGAAGTGCAAACTGCATACCGATACATGCCCGTTGACCATTTCCAAATGGCTTATAAGCATGATGAGGAACCTTATCCAGATCTTCAAATCGTTCAGGTTGGAATTCTTCCACATTGTCTCCCCACGCGTTTTTATCCCTATGTAACTGTGGAATAAGAACAGAAATACGATCTTCTCCTTTCTTAATTGGATATTTCCCACCAATCACTGTATCTTCTTTTGCATAGAGACTGAATGCTGGAGCAGTAGGCCATAGACGTAGCGATTCATTTAAAATCATCCGTATATACTTAAGTTTCATAACTTGTTGGTATGTTGGAGTAGGATCTGTCAAAACCCGATCTACTTCTTCATAGGCTTTTTTCAATTTATCCGGATTCTTTAATAAAAAATAGATTGCAAAAGATAATAATCCACTTGTTGTTTCATGCCCAGCTATTAAAAAAGTGATAATTTGGAAACGAATATTTTCATCATCTAATTTTTCACCAGTTTCCGGATCCTGCACATTTAACATACGGGAAAGTAAATCATTTTCTTCCTGATTTCCACTACTTTTACGTTCAGCAATAATATTATCCACTAAGGAAAACATAGATTGAATATCATGCTGAAATTGACGTTTCGTTCTCCACATGATTTTGTCTTCTATATCCAGCCGCTGTAATTGGTGCATCGCCTCATCTAGAGCACGGCTCATGCTAGTAATAAAAGGATGAGGGGTCTCACGATAAAAGCTATTAAATCGATAATTAAAACCACATAGACCAATTGTATCCAATGTAAGGCGAGTCATATCCTCCGGTACATCTACGCTTTCATTCGGATTAAGCCGTGCCCATTTTTGAACGAGTTGTACGGCAAGATCGACCATCATAGCATGATAATCTTTCATTGCTCGTTGGCTGAATGTAGGCATCAAAATATTATGAGCTTTTTTCCAGTTAGGCTCATGAGTCTCACTTGTAAATAATCCGTCTCCAGCAAAGGCGCGAACTTTCGCTAAAGCACCCTCTATACTTTTATCAAATCTTGTTTCGTCACAGACTTCTGCTACCAGTTCATGCCCAGAAACGACAATGATGGTATCACTTAAAGTTTGAATTTGAAAAATAGGACCATACTCTTCCGCTATCTTGATAAAAGATAAGGTGGGTTTATCTTTATCGATTAATGGGAGATTCCCCAGCAATCCATATGTTTTCGGTTGAGGAATGGCAGATACTTTTTTATCCATTAAAAACACCCTTTCAAAAAAACATAAAATAAAATATCCCATTCAATAAACAATGAATCGCCTGGGATAAAGATATGTAATTGATTACCTTATTTTATCTTTTCCCTAACTATTCACGATTATGATATTGCTTATAAGGTTGTTAATCTAAGTTGTTTGTCGCTATTACATGTATAACTTGCAGAAAAAATACTAAATGAAAATGAAGCGTATTATTATAATGTTTATCAGAATTTGAGAGCTAAAGATTGTAGTATTAGGAAAACCAGTAGTTTCTAATGTCAATTCAAACAAATACGATAAGTAAGTATACTGTGTTGCTAATGAAAAAGGATCTGATATGAATATCAGATCCTTTTTACTATATATAATTATTTCACTGGTTCTTTTCCAAATTTAAATACCAGCGCCTTAGCAGCAGAAATTTGCATTTCTTCATAGTCTAACTAAACATTAAAAACTTGTAGAAATTATAATCTAAAGTTTTATTTTGCTCTACCGATTTAACCTCTCGACAGCTTCCACACTTGTATCTACACGTTTCACGAAAAAAACTAATAGTAGTGCAACAATGTTCATGCCAAGCGCTACATAGAATGAATATTGAATTCCGGATAATAAAGCCTTCTGAGTTAACATTGCCTTCGTAGCTTCTGTGAAGGTTGTTGGATCTAATTCAGACATTAGACTTTCAGCTTTTGTTTTTGTTACAGAATTCATAATCGTAACAAGAATAGCAGTACCAATTGAACCGGACACTTGTTGAGCTGTATTATTAACAGCTGTACCGTGCGGATTTAAGCGAGTTGGCAATTGATTAAGGCCATTTGTCATAAGTGGCATCATCACCATCGCCATCCCAAACATCCGCAGTGTATAAATAAGAATAATATGTGTGTGACTAGAGTCAATTTGCAGGTTTGCCAGCATATAAGTTGAAACGGCTGTAATAGAAAGTCCTACTATACCAAGAATCCGAGGGCCATATTTATCAAATAGTTTACCTGTAATTGGTGACATAACTCCCATTATTACCGCACCTGGAAGCATCATCAGCCCAGAGCTCAGCGGTGAAATACCGCGGACATTTTGTACATAAGCTGGTGTTAAAATCATACCCGAAAACATGGCCACTGCATTGACAATTGCAATTACAGACGCAAGTGCAAACATTGGGTACTTGTAAACACGTAAATCCAATAAAGGTTCATTCATTTTTAATTGACGGATAATGAAAGCAATTAAGGCAATAGCGCCTATGATTAAGGTTGTTAAGACCACTTTATTCGTCCAACCATCGGAACTTGCAGAACTGAATCCATACAACAGACCGCCAAAACCGACAGAAGATAATAATAATGAGAGATAATCAAGTTTTGCATTTTTATTTTGCCTCATGACATTCTCCGATTTCCAAATCCCTAACAGTAAGCTAATGATTGCTAACGGTAATATCATTTCAAACAGCAAACGCCAGTCATAATACTCTACAATATACCCCGATAGTGTCGGTCCAATTGCTGGGGCTGTAATCATAACTAATCCAAAAATCCCCATTGCTGTTCCCCTTTTTTCTCTTGGAAAGCTTACTAGCATAATATTCATTAACAAAGGCCCCATGACTGAAGAACCTGCTGCTTGAACCATCCGGCCAGTAAGTAATAAATCGAAGTTCGGTGCTACAGCCGCTAAGGCCGTACCAAGAATAAAAATCATCATAGATGTAATAAATAAGCTCCTATTGGAAAATCGGGTTATTAAAAATGCTGATGCCGGAATTAATATACCACTTACAAGCATATACCCTGTAGAAAGCCACTGAATCGTTGAATAATCTTTAATGTCTAAATCCTTCATTATTGATGGCAAGGCTACATTTAAAAGTGAGTTATTTAGAAATGAAACAAATGCCCCAATAAAAAGGATTACAAGCATTACATATGGTGGTTTTCTTTTATGTAACGTTTCACTCATATATTTATTTGCCCCTTCATTATCAATTCCATTGATTAATTTAACTCGTTTGCATATTTGCACGAGAATATATTACCCTTGCAGTATTTTGCCAAACTCTTCGAATGGATATTCTCTTTTTAGCAATTCTACTTGCTCGACATAAAATGTTAAAATTTTTTTACTGATTAAACCTTTATAAACACGTTTGTTAACCGAAATTAAATTAGGCTGAATTAAACAAAAGGAGCAATTGAAAATACCCTTAAAATAAAGTGAAACTTTAATCAGTGGTGCTTTTACAGGCAGCCGCTTTCACTGAATTTTGAGGTGGAGTTGTCTTATTGCC
Source organism: Bacillus sp. EE-W1 (assembly GCF_009760835.1). Lineage (NCBI taxonomy): Bacteria > Bacillati > Bacillota > Bacilli > Caryophanales > Bacillaceae > Bacillus > Bacillus sp. EE-W1. The sequence continues at coordinate 77,562 of NZ_WIPE01000069.1, forward strand.
CACAAATTGCGGGATACATCAACAAGTCAATACACCTATTCCTTTAAATACAGGCTTGTAAATCTAGTTATGTAACCATCCATAAAAAGGAATATTACATAGGCTAAGTCTAACATTACATTTTTAAAGTGAGGGGAATAAACTTATGCACCAATATTGGTATTTGAATTCAGAGGGAAATGGAGAGCAATATAATAACCAAATTGCAATGTCATCATTATATTTACAGCCCCAAATAGCTAAAGCTGAGGGAATGAATGATGTGAAGATTCCTGAGAATTGGAGTTGTCGAGTCTATCCATTTGGTTGGGATTCACCAGCCAACTATACGGGTTTCAATCCCGAGCCCCTTCCCTTCTCTTTAGGTCAGCCAATCCATTATGCAGGGATGATGCCCCAAGGACATCCTGCTAATTGGACTCCATTACCAGGCCATGCAGGTAATTTCCCAAAACCTCCCTTACCCTGGGCTCAACCATTCAATCATACAGGGATGTTCGCACAAGGTCATCTCGCCGCTTTACTATCGCCACCAGCTAAAGCTTTTAATTTTAATACCAATAATAACTGGGGTATTTTGGGAAACCCTCCAGGATGGGGAGGACAGATAAGTCCCATGGGATGGGGGAATAACGGAGGTTACGGCCAGCCAGGAATGCTTGGAAACTTACTTACAGTAGGAAAAGGCACTATGAATGGAATTGGAATGCTTAGTAGTCTAATGGGTATGGGGAAGTTCTTCTTTTAGTGGATTAGAACGAGAGGATAGGTCCATAGCCCCGACTTAAAAACCAGTTCCTTTTCTCCATTGATTCCATCTTCTTAAACATGCTTTCAATACTCCCTCCAAATTCGTTTCCTCGTCTTTCAAATTATAAAAACATCTATTATCTTGTATCTAATAACTTTATAGAGGTGTGGTAGCACCAACAAAACGCAAAAACCCGGTTCCTTTACAAAAGAACCGGGTTTTTAATTTTAATTTATTTGAAAAGTATTCAAATCTTTATAGAATCTTTTTCCTGTTCATCCAAAGTCGACTGAAAATCCGCATGTAATAGCATCTCATTTAACGAAAGAAACTTGTTAATTAATTACATAACGCTATTCTAACTTTCCTTGCGAAGCTTAGCGGATCATCAACGTCTTCAATATTAACGTAGATTAAATTTGGATCATCACATAACCACTCATTGTGTATAGACGAAACGATTATTCCTTGTTTAATAATTGTAGCAACAAATCCATTGACTTCTTTTTGTAAGAGCGCTACCCGTCCTAAACATAATGCCCGTCCAGTTTTTTGATCTCTTGATTCGAATGAGAAAGAACTTGTTACCCTAAAACGTTTCCCTAAGATTGTTGCCTTTATTTCATCCCGGTTTATCGTTGCCACGCATTTTCCACCGGCAAATCCTTCTTGACCACCAATAATTCTTGCAAACTGTTGACAAATTAATTCATCATTACACGCCATACCTTCCATCATCCCCCCCTTTTACTATTAGGTTATGAATGAATACAAAGGTCTGAAACGGTAATGAATCTATTCTATTACAAAAAAGATTATCAGAACCTAACGAATTCCATTATATGGTAATATATTTTTAGAAAGCATAAAAAATACACCCTAAGGTGCCATCCTGCGACTTGAAAATCCTATCTATGTATGGAGACCTATATAAAAAAAGCTTCTAACTGTAATGTATCGAGCTCTTATGGTATTAAGAATCTCCGTTATATTACTTTCTGATCAGTCTCGTTAAAGCCATCCCAAGAAATCCAACACCCATTCCTATGAGCCATCCAGTTTGAGCATTACCTAACATAGATCCCACTCCTCCACCAAGAAACATACAGCCAACAAATACTAATCCTCCAATTCCCCAATTCGGTCGTTCCATAGTTCAATCACACCCCTTCCATAAAACATATGCGATTAACTAGCCTAACTTTCTTGCATGGGATAGTTAATTATTTTGCATATGTTTAGCACTTTCAGGGCATTCAAAAGATGCGGAGATTGAGTCATTTGAATAAATTACAGAAGGAGAATTTCAATTTTTCATATTAAATAACTTAAGAGTGTGTTTCACAATTTCTGACTCACCCCACCGCTATCTAGATCAGACAAGAAAGCAGAAACGAAAATTATATGCATCATTGACTACTGTTAATGAGACGTTACGTTAACCTCACATGAAGACCTTATCCATCCAAATTTATACAAAGTTATCCTTGCTGATGGTACAATTAAAATCATGGAGGGATATTATGGGAATTTATTTTGTAATAACACTACTTCTTATAAACGGCACTGCAATATTCTTATTTTTCTTGTCTGTTTCACCAAAAATTAAGGCTAAAAACCTATCTTCAATAATGATCTGTTTAGGGATAAATTTAATCATAATTCCAGCGGCTTTTCTTATAGGTGGGATAGCTGATTATGCAGGTGTAGCGGCTAATTATGGGGCTTATTTCGCGGGTGAGTCGGCAACAGCTCCTCCTCTAGTTAGTCGTGCACTTTATTTTTTGGGAGGATTTCTCTTTATTCAGGGAATACCGCTGCTCATACTACTTGCAGCTTTTTGGAAGTTTGCTAGAGCAAAGAAAATAAAACAAGTATAGAAGGATGAGTGGATACTTTTTAGAGTAGGGATTCGCTTTTTTCTCGCTACCAATAATAGGATTTCATGTCATACAATGGAGTTAATATTAGAAAACTGTGAGGATGATTACGTTGACAAAATTTGTAATTAGTTATGTTGCAAGTCTGTTTGCTTTTATTTTTGGATGGTTCTTGATTTCATATATTTCTCATCCTAGCTTTATTCACCCGAACGTTGTATTAGGATTCATTAAAACGATCTTCACTTATGGTAGTATACCAGCTCTTATAGCTTGTCTAATCGGGGAAGTGTTATACAGGAAAATCAAGCGATGTAGAGAATTTCAATTTGGAATCCCTGTATTTATAGGACAAGCAGTTCTCTATACACTTATACCATTTCTTTTGCTTTTTCCTTTTAATTTTTCCCATTTCTTTGATTTCGTTGCACCTGTAATTATGGGGTCCTTAGCTTTTTATTTAGTACGTCGAAAAATATAATTAACTTCAAGAGTGTGGCAAATAGAATCTGGAGTAGTAAAACCACACTGTATAACCAAACAGAGCTCAAATAACGCATCAATTCTTGCGAAATAAACAAGAAAAAGAATAGAGGGTTTGAGGAAGAAAATAAGTAATTGCGTGAAAAAAGGAAATGTAAAGCTTACTTCATAAAGTTATAAAATTAGGACCTTACATATTAGACATATCTAAAATGTAAGGTCCTTTTGTTTACTAGTGGTTCACTTACCTAGCCTAAAGATAAGTATGTGGTCCTTTTACAATTTGAATTTCTTTTTAAACTTCTTATATTTTCTATACGAACGTCTAACAATGTTTAACATAAAATACGGTACTTTAACAGGGAAAGGAAATTTATAAATGAAAGGCAAATAAAATATAAAATATGCCTTTTCTAGGTCTCTCCACTTACTATCTTCTTTTGTTTTTAAGAAATCAGATACATCGACTACATATCCCCTTCCGTTTTCCATCATCACATTTTTTCCGTGAACGTCACAAGGAGTTAATCCTTGTTCCCTTGCATACTCTAAAGCTTCATTGATATCAAGGATCACCTGCTTAGGAATTTTAATCCCCTTATGAATAGCATCGTATAAGGTAATTTCTTTTAAACGTTTCAATACTATGAAATTTTCTCCTTTATATATAAGCTTCGAATAAGAAGGATGGTTTCCGATTCTTCGGTATACTTCCGACTCTTTTTCAATTCCTTCTCCTTCTCGTGCGTAAACTTTCACTACCCAATCTTTGTACTCTTTATGCAAAAATACTGCGGCATAATTACCTATTCCTAAACACTGCCAAAGTCTAGGAATATCTTTAACTATTACAGGCTCGAATTCATCCTCACTTCTAATGCTTACCTCTTTTAATAATTCGTCCTTTATCAATCTCACAAAACTGTTTATACTCATCATTTCCACTCCGGTTTTGCTAAAAGGGGGCCCACCCCATTGCCATCAACCTAAGCTTTTGAGATACCCCCCCCATAACGAAATTTTCACCTTTTTACAGTTATTTATGAGAATTCAGCTCATTTTTTCGTTTTGGGGAACAATCAATTTCTTAAGTTGATGGGTATGTGATAATGCTTCCATTTGAACAAATTTTCCTTTTCCATATCGATCACACATCTTTTGTAGAGTAATAGTATCAGCATATCCCAGTTCAAGAGGTTACTTACAAAATATTTAGAATTTTTTGTGATAATCCTCCGAAATGTAATACGGACTTTAAATACTTTCATTTATAATTCTCTATTTGTCTATACTTTTCATATCGCTGTTGTATAAGCTCTTCCGAGGATGATAGTATCAATTTTTTTAGAGATGATTCGATTACAGATTCAATCATTTTTGCCTGTGATTTTATATCATTTTGTGCTCCACCTTTAATTTCAGGAATGATTTCATCAATAATTCCTAAATGTTTTAAATCTTTTGCTGAAATTTTCATATGTTCAGCAGCTTCTGGAGCATACTTAGCGTCCTTCCATAGGATAGATGCTGCTCCTTCTGGCGAAATTACCGAGTACCATGAATACTCTAACATATGGATATGGTTACCGACACTAATGCCAAGAGCTCCACCACTTGATGCCTCTCCAATTACAATACAAACAATTGGCACTTTAAGTGTAGTCATTTCAAATAGATTTCGAGCTATCGCTTCAGAAATTCCACGTTCTTCAGACCCTATCCCTGGATAGGCGCCTATTGTATCAATAAATGTAATAATAGGGCGATTAAATTTATCAGCTTGTTTCATAAGTCTTAGCGCTTTTCTATAACCTTCTGGATGTGCCATTCCAAAATTTCTTTCTATACTTTCCTTTGTATTTCTACCTCTTTGATGACCAATAACCGTAACGGGCATTCCTTTAAATTTTGCAATACCACCTATCATTGCTTTATCATCACCATATAATCGATCACCATGAAGTTCGAGAAAGTTTGTAAACAATAAAGGTATATAGTCCAATGTCGTGGGTCTGTTACGTAGCCTTGCAATTTGAACTCGTTGAAAAGGTGTAATATTAGAATAAATTTTATCTTGCATTTTATTTAAACGTTTTTCTAATTCATGAATTTCTGACGATAAATCTACATTATTTTCTTTCATAATTTTCTTTAATTCATCAAATTTCTCTTTTAATTCAATAATAGGACGTTCAAAATGCAAACTCATTTTATCCTCCAAATGTTATGACTTACCTCACTCTAATCAAAAGGCTTAGAAATAGAATCAATAAATAATTCAAAACCATCCACAACTATTTTTTGTTCTGATTCTGATAAATTATTGAGAATACTTTGATAAAATGTAATGGATTGCTCTCTTAAGCAATTAACAGTTATGTGACCTTTTTCTGTGAGGTGCAGAAAAAGTTCTCTTCTATTTTTTTCATTTACTTCACGATAAATAAGCCCCTTTTTTACTAACTTATCTACCAATCTACTTACAGTTGAAGTCTCTAATCTAAGTTTATTGGATAGTTGCCAAACAGTTAATTTTTCCACCTCTAGTTCCTCTAACGCCATCATTTGAGAAGTTGGTAAAGGTTTTTCAAATGGTCCATTGGGCAAATTTTGAGATTCAAAAACCCCAGTTATTATAATCATTTTCTTAATATCTGTTCTTAGTTTTAAAGCATCTTCTCTTTTCAAAAAGGTCACCCTCCTACAACTAATGTATCATACATCAATTGCATTATACATGAATATGTTTTTTTCACAAGCTTAACGTAAGCCAATATTACAACATGGACGAGATATTTCTTCTTGTTAAAATGGTATAAGTGGATTGTTTTCTACAAATGGCAGAACATCAATTATGTATCAGGGGCCTTTATGGGGTACCGCTCATCGCAATCAAGCTAAGAAAAGTAAATACCCCCAAAAAGAAAAAAATGAGTTGAATTCTCAAAATAACTAATTGTAGAGAAAGAGAATTTTCATTTAGTGTGTACTTCAAAATAATACCATTTAAAATACCGGTTCTTATTAGAACCGGTATTTTAAATGGTATTAAGCTTTAGGATTCATTAATTATAGGATGGCCTGTAGATATAACACATTCCCCTATAGTTAGGTTACTTAGATTTTTTTAATTCTTTGTTTGCTTTATCTATTAACTTAGAAGCAGTCTCTAATCTTTCAACCCCAGCATCAACTTCATTTTCTTTACCCTTATCTAAACCTTCTTGTATGATTGCCACTCCATCTTTTACATGAATCATCGCTACACCTACATTATGTTGTACTGGGTGATCTTTTTCTTTATACTCTAACTTACTTATTTTTTCCACTAACTCTAAATAAGGTTTAGATACTTCTTTTAACTCTTCTGACTTTTTCTTCATTGACTTGCTACTTTTTACAATACCGTCTATTTCCTTAGATTGTTCGGAGAAATCTTTCATTAAATATTCTAGGTTTTTACTGAAGTCTTCTTTTTTATTCTGTTTAACAGAAGCTTCCATTGCTTCATCTTTCTTAACCTTTGTCTCACATCCAACCCCAGTTAACATTAACATTGGAACTACTAAAAAAGATAAAATCTTACGTTTCATTGACATATACCCCTTTGTTTTAAAATGCTTTTTCTATTCTTTCCACTTTTATATTTGTTTCCATTTTATTTGGCACTACAAATATCGTTTATTTTACCTATTTTCCTATTGTTTCAGCAACGTCTTCAATCTCTTTTAAATATATATCGTTCACATCACTTATCCCCTCTAAATACTTGTCAAATGGTTCGTTTAAAGATAATCTCCAAAGAAGTCGTATATCCTGCGAGTGTTAGCGTAAGGACTTGAACAAATTCCCAACCATCCTCAGCATGTTCTATAATAATACGCTTATAATCTTCTTTGGGTTGCCCTTTCCATCAATTTCGACTTTCACAAATTTGTAATCATACATATTCTTCCACCCCTTTTCCCTAATTGTACCATTTAGAAGAAGCGATGTATTGTACTTTTTTGACTGTATACTCTATACATATGGAGTTAACATAACGCATCATTATCAGTAGCAAGGACAAGGAGGAATCTTCCCCTTACAAGGGAACCTCCTTTCTTTGTTCTATCGACCTATGCATTTTTTTATACATTCCTATCCTGGCACGGTTTTAGGGTTCTTTTTTGTTGTTGGATCAACAAAAAAATTGTATTAAATTTTGCATACTCCTAGGGGTCACTATATATGAACGCTACGTATTTGACTTTCTCAATGACCAACATTATTTAACGTGGTAAAATAGTATTCGGATGGGAATCCAATGTTATTAAAATTAAAGTGGTTATCAAGTCGGAGGAAGGCACCTTAGGGTGTCTTTTCTTTTTAAAATATATAAGCGCACCATCCCTTTCATAATAGAGGCCTCCCCCTCATACCTCCTTACAAGGAGAATGATAAGGCTTTTTTTATTTACCCAATTACCGAGCTCTCAAATGTTTTAAATAGTTACAATACATGTATTGCTTCAATAACATATGACATTCTTAAGAATGTCATTGAAATGTACCAATAGATGTTAGTGCAGCAAAATAAATTGTGTTATGATGTGAGCAAATATAAAGCTATCTAACGGAGGGATTCACATGCCGCATGTTGTGTTTCGTGGAATTACTACTGAACAATTAAAATGCATAAGCAAGCCATTAATAGAAGAGCTCGCAGAGATTTGTGAGTGTGGTACGGATAATTTTACGTTGGAACTACCAAGTTCTACGTTTGTATTCAATGGAGAAGAAATAGAAGCGTTTCCTCTTATTGAAGTGAAATGGTTCGAGCGTGGACAGGAAATTCGTGATCGATTTGCCAAGGCCATTACTACATATGTAATGGATTTTGGCCTTCCAGAAGTAGAGGTTGTATTTACGGTTTTCACAGAATCAGCGTATTATATTAACGGGAAGCATTGTGCAAGTTAGAACTATTTGAAAGATTTTTGTAACATTTATAAGGGGTAGAACTACATTGCCATCATGCTAAGAAAAGCGAATATCCAAACACAAAACATGAAAAAACTCCTAACAAATTTTGTTAGGAGTTTTTTCAAATATGCGATATTTTTTTAATCTTCACTATTGATTTCTATTGTACCTGTTCTAGCACTAACTTTTAAACTATTTAACAGATTATCAGGTGTCTTAATTTCCACTTCATATTCAAATGTAGATTGTGCTAAGTTGTCATCTTCTAATTCGAATTCTTTTTTCACATTAATAATTTCTCCTTTTGTATGAGATAAAGAAATTTCACGAACTTGTTTCTCTGTGTAGTTTTCATTCTTTTTTGCATAATTGTAACCCATACCATAATATCCCCCAACAATAGCAATACCACTTACTAAAATAGCAATTACACTTATCATTATTTTCTTTTTATGTTTTAACATTTTCATCCACTCCTTCATGATTAATCATCTATTCCAAATCTTGCTTCAAGCGCATTTTCTGCTTGCTCTAATTGATCTTCCAGTATATCGTGTTCTCTTTCTTGCGCTTTATATTGTTCAATAGTTATCGTTCCAGCATGATAATCTGCTTCTAGCTGATTATCAGATAGATCTATTTTGTCATCTAATTGATCAATTTCTTTTTTTGCTGCTAAGTACGTATTTAAGTTTTCTTCCTTTGCTCCAACTGGTTTCGTGTTATTTGCCTTTTCAACGATAGATGTGACTTCGTTTTTGAAATCTTGTATTTGCTTCGTATCATTCGCAGCAGCTTGTGTTTTGATTGATTCTTTTTGTAGTTGAGCACTTTCTTTTTGCAATGTATCATTTTCCACTTTCAGTTGTTGTACTTCTGTATTGTTATCAGCTTGAGTAGAACAAGCTGTTAACAATACAGAAGAGAATGCTCCAATCAACATCCACTTTCTCATTCTGTTTCCTCCCTTTACATGTGCACCTTATCCTTGCCTTTATATTACTGAACAAACATTAAAGGAAGATTAATGTACAAAAAAATAAAATGATATAATTAAATAGTTTCTAATCTTTCTTTAATGTTTTTGAATTATAGTGATACATATTAATAAGAAGAAAAGGAGAATGGTAATGCGAGTTCTTATTGTCGAAGATGAACAAGACTTACAAAATATATTAGTAAAACGATTAAATGCTGAACATTATAGTGTCGATGCATGTGGGAATGGAGAAGATGCCTTAGATTATATAAACATGGCTACCTACGATTTGATTGTACTTGACATTATGATTCCCGGAATAGATGGCTTACAAGTATTACAAAGATTACGCGCGGACAATCATACAACCCCTGTCTTGCTTCTTACAGCTAAAGATACAATTGATGATCGCGTAACAGGACTCGACTTAGGTGCAGACGATTATTTAGTAAAGCCGTTTGCTTTTGACGAACTGCTAGCAAGAATTCGAGTGTTAATGCGAAGAAATACAGGAAGCACATCTAATGTGTTTGAAATCGCTGACCTAGTGGTAGACTGCAATATGCATAAAGTAACAAGAGGAGGCCAAGTTATCACTCTTTCCAGTAAAGAATTTGCTATTTTAGAATATATGATTCGTAATAAAGACGTTGTGCTGACACGAGATAAAATTGAACAACATGTGTGGAATTACGACTATGAAGGTGGCTCGAATATTATTGATGTTTACGTCCGCTATCTTCGTAAAAAAATTGATAGCCAGTTTGAAACGAAGTTAATTCATACAATACGAGGAACTGGTTATGTATTGCGAGTAGAATCATGAAAAGACTATCAATTAAAATGAAAGTAACCCTGTGGTATACAGGGCTAATTGTAATTATTATGGCACTCGTGTTAGCTTTTATTTTAACTTCTTCAGATAAAGTTTTGCTTTTTAATATGAAAGATCAATTGAAGAGCACAGTAAAAGAAAGCATGGAAGATATTGAATATAAGCATGGACAATTAAAGATGGACGATGATTTTGAACCCTTAGAAGATGGAGTAAATATCATTATTTATAATAAACAAGGTGAGCTGCTGGCAGGAAATAGTCCAACAAGCTTTAATAAAAAGATATCGCTTAAATCCGATGAAATACAAACCATTAAAGACGGTAATAAAGAATGGATTGTATATGATTTTCTCCATAATGCAGGCGGCGATGAGCAAGTCTGGGTTCGTGGAATTATGACCATGAACCAATTATCATCAACGATGAATACGCTTATTGTGGTAACACTCATCTCATTCCCATTACTTATTCTCATTTCCGCAGTGGGAGGATATTTTATTACGCAAAGAGCGTTTCGACCTGTGCAACAAATGAGTGATTCCGCTAGTAAAATTGGTGATGGTAAAGACCTTTCGAAGAGAATTAATTTACAAGGTTCACCGAAAGACGAAATGTATCATTTAGCACAAACCTTTGACAAAATGTTTGAGCGATTGGAGACATCATTCGAAAGTGAAAAACAATTTACATCTGACGCATCTCATGAATTAAGAACACCCACATCTGTTATTATTTCACAATGCGAATACGCTTTATCACTGAGAAATAATCCGAAAGAAATGGAAGAATCGTTAGAAGTAATTTTAAAGCAATCACGTAAAATGTCCGCGCTAATCTCACAACTCTTATTATTAGCAAGAGCTGACCAAGAAAACCATAATACTTTCCAATTTGAATGTATCAATATGAGTGAATTAACGGAAATCGTTGTAGAAGAGCTTTCATTAATGGTTCAAGAAGCTTCGATTGATATCACAACTCATATAGAGGAAGACCTGTTTATGAAAGCAGATCAAACATTGATGATGCGTTTATTAATGAATTTACTAACGAATGCGATTGCTTATAGCAAAGCGAACGGCACTGTGCATATGCAACTGTTCCGTGATGAAACCAACATAATAGGTAAAGTCTCCGATAATGGCATAGGCATCAGCGAGCAACATATTACGAAAATATGGGACCGCTTCTATCGAGTTGACGCAGCACGAACATCTTCAAGCACCGGAAACACAGGTTTAGGATTGTCGATGGTAAAATGGATTGTCGAACTACACGGAGGAGAAATTACAGTTGAAAGTAAATTAGGAGAAGGCAGTACGTTTACATTTAAACTACCAATGGAAAAACAAGCATAATTTATGCGCATCTGTAGCTTCCAAATAAAGATTGATTCAAAAGCTCTCTTCAATCCTTATGTAAAAATAATTGACACATTTTAAACAACATCGATTTTATCATTTTGGACAACCTTTTCTGTTAAGTTGATATACATGTAGAAAAAACTATCGAAATAAAACCCCAGAAATCCAAAGGTCTCTGGGGCTTCATTATATATTTAGCTCTTTTTGCTTTTTGTTTTGTTTATGTTTATACAGCAATTTTCGGCTTATGAGAGAAATCAGTAATAAGATCAGTACTAGTGCGAAAAGTTGCATAAATGATAAATTAAAATATTTAGCACCTGTAACGATTAACAGTGTAGAAATCGTACCTTTTACAATGAAAAAAATAATAATCCATAATCCGCCTTTTTTCCAGTTCATTTTTATATTACCCTTTCCTACATTTAAATTCTTTAATGGGACACCTTATTAAAAATCTATTATATTAATAAAAAAGTCATGTCTAATTAAATGCAATGATTCTATAATAAGTGAAAATGATATTCAATGTCAATTTTATTGACTATTTGAATACTTGTTTCTTCATCTTAATCTCTTTCTACTTTGTTTCTTAGAAGCAATGAACTCTTGTTTTCAAACAAAAAACACCTCTTGAATTCGCATGCGAATTCAAGAGGTGTTTTTTCATATACCATCAAGTAAGATTTCCCGCTTTATTTATTTCTTAATATGTAACTATTTTCTAGTACACAATAACTGGATCATACGTGTTCAAACTATCATATACAGTTTTTGCAACGTTAGGAAGAAGGTTTACACACCCGCCTGATCCTCCTGTTAAATAAGCATTATTTCCCCAGTCTTTTCGCCAGCCTGCATCATGGAATCCTTGACCGCTATTTGTGAATGGAACCCAGTAATCTACTTTCACTGCATAATCAGCTTTACCTACTGCGCTTCCTTTAAGCGTGTATGGTGTTCGTTTATATAGAACGTACCACACACCTGGTGATGTATCTTCACTCGTGCTATGTTTACCCGTTACTACATTGGTTGTGACAACTAATTTCCCATCTTTATAAATCCAAATTTGTTGATCTGCAATAGAAACTTCTGCATATGTGTCTCCAATGCCATTATTCGATGTTGTTTTATAGCCGATCCCTTCCTTCTCCCAACCATTCCCGTGAATATTAGAAGCAGAAAGCGATTTCTCGCCTTTCTCAAAGGCTTGTTGAACTTGTTTTGTTTCTTTTTCCACATCTAGTGCCCAGCCGTATCCTTGTCCCTTTACTGAAATAACCGAGCCAGAATGTGTTTTAAAAGCAAAGTCTTTATGTAATGTAGATTTAGCCTTATTAATTTCAGCAACCTTATTCTTAATGTCGCTCGCATCGATTTTTACTTTCATATCCTTTGACATAGTAGCATTTTGAATTAGATCTTTCGCTTTTAATGAATACACTTCATCCTGCACTTTATAATCAACAGACTGCGTAAGAAGATTTTGTAATGCTTTCTCTTCTTTTTTGATGATTGGATCGTCTTCTTTAATAGGCTGTATGTATGCAGACTTCAGATAAATTTCGCTTTTATGCTTCTGCTTGTCGTAATCTTTTAGTAGATTTGTAACGTCATACTGTTTTCCATCAACGCTCTTCGAAATTACAACTTTCCCTTGTTCAAGCTTCGCCATAGCATCTTGAGGCGCTTTTAATTTTTCATTCATAGAAACAAGCTTTTCTTCTACAAGTTTTTTCATCGTTTCACTACGATACTGATCCGCTTTTTCCGGTAGCAATGAATAATCTTTTTCCTTTGTAGAAGGGAAAAATGTCCACTGGCTTTTTAATAGTTTCTTAACTTGTGGCAAGTCTTTTTCCGTCAGTTCCGTTTTTGTATCTTGTTCATCTAAAATTTGTTGTTGATCAATATAGACCTTGTTTGCTAGTCCAGATGTTTTTAATTTCTGTATTGCCTGATCAGCGCTCAAACCACCGACTTTTGTATCGTTAATCGTAACATTCGAATTGAAGTGAGTTGCTTGATAATAACTCATTCCTCCAATAAGAAGTGCAATTAAACCGCCACCCGCTGCGATAAGCTTCCAATTTGTAAAGCGTTTTTTTGATCTTACCCGTTTTTTCTCAACTTCTTCAACAGATTCATTTACTGTATTGTTGTTCATTAATCTTTCCCCCGTATACATTAACGTCAATCGATTTTAAACCAAAACCATTGAATAGTGTACCTTATTTTTCCTGAAATTTCATTATTTTTAACAGATTTCATCTCATTTAATCGATTAAAGTTAGATTTTTTAATAGACAGATACATTAAGATGGTAGATAAAGTGAAAAAAGGACCATATCAATCGAGCTACTACGGGTCCCTCGCATTCGCCGAATTTTGAAGGGCGACACTACTTAACTTGGTAAAATAATTTCCGGATGGTTCAAATCAGGGGAAGGCACCATAGAATGTCTATTATTTATGAAAAATATCCACAAAAAAGGGACTACATGTAGACTCTTTTTTGTGAATATTTTAATGTCGCATATTTTATACATTTAAATGCAAACCATGCTCCCTGCTTTTCGCCAGGTTTCACAACATTACTATCGGCCTAACTAATTTCACCTTATAATCTTTTTCATCAACAATTTCAAGTTTCTTTGAACTATTATATATGTTTGTACCACGCTTTATTGATACGTTTAACCTTTACAGGTGTTGAAGTTTTAGACTCATCCTTTGGTGTAATCCTATTATTAGAACATCCTGCAATGGTGAGACAGCATGTAGCCAATAAAACTAATAATATTAACTTCTTCAAATAGCCACTCCTATATAAGGGAAATATTATATTAAGAAAATTAAACATAACATCGAATCTTTGTAAAAACAATATATTTCCTAGTTTTATTATTCATTAGCGGATTACTGCACACCTTAAGGTGCATGAATCCGCTTATAAGCGTAGAACCTCATGCTCATCAAGTCAATGTCCAATTTCCATTTTATCCGATTCTCAATATTTATTCCAATATCAAAAGATAACTATTGTTATTGAAAACTAAGTATCTCTCAAAATGCAAAATACGCACTGCATTCCTATAACCATATATGTTTACTTAGCTAACTTCTCCCCTGTAACGATCTGAAAAAACGTGGCTGCATGTTTCCCTTCTAATTGAGCGTACCGATTATCCCCCGTCTTGATTTCTATTTTATCCTTATTAGGGCTTACCCAAATTTGATACGACACAGCTTTCGCCTCTATTTTCGGGTTTTTAAATTGAAAAACGAAGTGATAATCAGCTGGACGAGACATTTCCACTTTTTTATTTTCAAAAGTAGTATCATTTAATATTTTCTTTACTTGCAACACTTCATTATTATCTGTCACTACCTTAAGATCTTCATAGTCATTATCACCAATACGTTTTTGCACTTCGATTCTTTGATCTTCATTTTCTAGTACATTTGAACAGCCGGTTATTATGAATATACAGATACTAATAATAACTAGAGACCAATTTCTAAATTTCATATTAATACCCTCTTTTCAATACAAAATATTTTAATTTGTAAAATAAAGGTAATTAATTTAAACTTAAAAATATACATAATAAAGAGAAAGGAGTATCGTTCCATGCAGTTAAAAACATACACTTGGAAAAGTTATACGTTTCTCATTGTAAGTATATTCGTTACTATTAATCTCTTTCTCTTCTCACCTATTTTAGACAGAGTTGGAGTAGAATATGTCGTACCTTTCGCCTACTTCATATTAGCTTCCGCTGTTATAGCAATCCTATTAGCGGTCATCTCTTTTTGTAGCCGAGCTGAGAAAAAATTTTAGCCATTATCGGGTTATGTTTTACTCTATTTAACACAGCGATTATTTTATTTTTCCTTTGGTTTGGTTACCATTTCACTTAATTGAAATATAAATAAACTCCATAAGCCACAAATAAAATTAGTAACATAGAAATGCTAAGTACCCGTATATATGGTCCATTTTACACTTGTACTCATATAAACTCCCTTCTCATTCCAGAATAATTCCATTATATAACAAAAAAGCATTGGATACCCAATGCTTTTTTACACTTACGCAAATAAAGATGTATTCGCATATAACGCTGGTGAACCACCTGAATGTACGAATAAAATGTTGTCTTCTTTATTAAATGTACCTTTTTTAATTAAGTCGATTAGTCCCGCTACTGCTTTACCTGTATATACTGGATCGAGTAAAATACCTTCAGTTTTCGCAAGTAATTGAACTGCTTCCACCATTTCTGGTGTTGGTAACGCGTAACCTGGTCCTACATATTCATCAAAGCATGTAACAGCTTCGCGCGGGATAAAGTTCGGAATACCAACGTGAGCTGACGTTTCCTCTACAAGTTTTGCTACTTTCTCTTCTTGTTCTGCTTTTCCTCTACTTACGTTGATTCCGATTACAGGAATGTGACTTTGTGTTCCAGCAAAACCAGTAATTAAACCAGCGTGCATACCAGCACTACCACTTACGCAAACAACTGTACTGAAATCAATTCCTTGGTCAAATGATTGTGCCATAATTTCTTGCGCACAAGCAACGTATCCCATTGCACCAGTAGGATTTGATCCACCAACTGGTATTACATATGGTGTATTACCTTTTTCACTTACTTCTTTCGCTACTTTATGCATCTCTTCCATAAGATCTGCTCCGTTTGGTACAACAATTACATTTTCAGCACCTAGTAAATGATATAAGAAATAGTTTCCGTTAAAGTCTGGCTTCTCTTCTGGCTCAAGCCCTTCTTCTAATACAAGGATACATTTCATTTTTTCTTTTACCGCAGCTGCCAGTGTTAGACGGCAATGATTTGACTGAATACCACCAGCTGTAATTAACGTATCTGCACCTTTTGCCTGTGCATCTGCAACTAGAAACTCTAACTTTCTCGTCTTATTACCACCAGCTGTTAAACCAAGTAAATCATCTCGTTTAAAATAAATAGTAGGCCCACCAAGTGCTTCAGAAAAATTGTTTAATTTTTCAATTGGAGTATATGACTCTGTATATTTTTTTCTCGGGAATTTAGCTAAATTCATTAATAACGCTCCTTTTGTACTTCTTTCACAATGTATGTAACGATACTATTATTACATGTAAAAATGATGAAGTCATCTTTCTGGGTGAAAAATGTGTTGGAATTCGGTTTTTGTGAATGGAATTGTATTAATAATTTTAACTCCAATACGTACGTGAAATTACATTAATAACTTTCACTTTATTTCGGTACATGAAGTTTATATGAACGATTTTTTCAAATATATCGTCCATAACTTGAAATATATCGACTTACCGATAAAAAACGACAACACAAAAGAGCCCACTTATTAAAAAGTAGGCCCTTACTAATCACTTATTTGCCGAAAATCGAAGAAGCTGTGTTAATCCTGGCTCTAAATTCATTTCGCCTTTATGACGTACGTGTACAACCTTGTTCCCATCAAATTTCGGAGCATTCCCTGGATTATACGTCAACCATTCGTTCGTTCCTTCTACAGAGTACTCCATATATTCCGTTGCACCGACAATTACATTTTTACTATCGTCAGCTGTTACATTTGGTGCCATTTGTGCGACTTTCGCATCACTAATTAATAGCTTCTTTATATCCTTATCACGTTTATAATCGTAAGCTGTTACCATTACATCGTTACCATATGCTTTCACTTGTAATCCTTGTTTAAATGAATAGCCATCAGGAGCAGTCTTCTCTCCGCCATTTGGTCCAGCCGACATCCATCCAGTTTCAATACCGCCCGTATTTACAACTGTAAATCCTTTTTCATCTCCGCCTGCAATTTTCTTTTTTCCAGCCCAGTCCGGTAAGTTTAAATCCCAATGCGTGTGACTCGTGAAGAAAACAACTTGCGGGTAATCTTTTAATATATCGTACAATTTATCCACGTTTAAATAGTCATTTAAATACGGTGATTGTCTTGATCCAGATACTGTATCCGGTAAAACGTGATGAGAGAAAATGAAAATGGGCTTATTTTTATCTTTTTGGCTATATTCTTCTAAATTTTGTTTTAACCAACCTAATTGCTCATCACTCATAAATACTTCATCCCACATTTTTGAATCGTGGTATTTCATATATTTTTCAGTTCCTAAAAATAAAAGCGGATAACCGTCTAATTCTTTTTTATGATATACCTTTTCTTGCCCGCTAAATTGTAAGTAGCGGTTAAATAGCGTTTCTTCCGTTACACCATTTGGCCATGTACTTTGAGAGAGCTTTCCATCAGCTGTCCATTTACCAGCATAAAACTCATGATTCCCAACAGTTGACCATACATTCTCGGAATGCTTATTTTTGTTTAACACACGCTTCACATCATCATATTGTGACTGTTGTCCAGTTGGCGTTATATCCCCATTCATAATAAGCGCTCTAGAAAGTGGCGTCACTTTGTTCATATCTTTTAACACATGATCAAAGTCTCCTAAATCCCCTTGAATGTCACTAATAACATTAAAAGTTGTAGCTGATTTTCGAACTTGCTCTTTCCCTTCTGCATACACTGAAAACGTCGGCAATAATGCCGCCATAACTGCTAACGAAGCAACTGTCTTTTTCATACAAATTCTCCCCCTAATTATAGAATGTACAAACTGACATATTCTGCTTTCTCTTAGGTGCTTGTCCAATTCACATTATAAGGAGGGATTGTAAAGATAGATGGAGTTAAAAGTTAAGTGTTTTTTAAGAGATTTTGTCGTTTTTCGCACTCCACAATTAGCGATTTACGCCAATCTAGCTTTCTAGCTTTTAACATTACATACATGTAAATTTTGATGTTAAATCTTTTCGTTTCATACGTTGTTTTTTATTACTTCTAATTTTCGGGAAAAATCCACTAATTAATAATGTTATAATCCATACCATTATTAGAATAAAATTTATTGTATTACCGGAATTCAAGCTGAAAACTCTCCAAAAATAGGCAGCACAAAAAACGAGGATAGCAGTAATAATAAGTAAAAATGTCCTAACTACTAATCCGATGTAGGATCTCTTCTCTTGCTTAAAAATGAAAGTTCTTCTACCTTTGTACAATCTAATCACAAATAGCAGCAAATATAAACCAAGTGTGGCTCCAATAACAATGGATGTAATAGAGTTGTTTTTTCTCTGCTCAGCTAGAGAGAAGTAACTTTCAGGTAATTTTCCAGTTTCATATTGAATCCATGCGTGGTAAATATCCTGTCGTAAGTCTATACCACCCTCACTATTCGTGAGGATTACCAATCCATCCTTTGTATTAGGAATGAAACCATAAAAAGAATGCCACCCTCGATTGTCACCAGAATGATAAATTAATTTCCATTGATTAGATAGGTTTTTTTCAAATATACCTAAACCATTCTCCCCTAATACTGGCTTTTGCATTTCCGTAACACGTTCACTTTTGATGACACCATTCCCTTTATTATGTGCATCCATGCTTGCAAGTATCAATGTCATCATATCCGTAACATTTGTCTTAAGACCTGCAGCAGCCTGCTCGGTAAATTGGTAACTAGGGAGCTCCTCTCCAAAATATCCATAAGCTTTCGAAAGGTTATGGTTTTCAGGACGTTGTAAGAATGAACTAGATTTCATTCCTAAAGGTTTCATAATTTGTTCTTCCATATAACGATCAAACGGTATTCCGGTAACCTCTTCAATTACAAGTTGTAAAATTGTATATCCGCCACCAGAGTAAATTGTTTTTGAACCTGGTTTATTGGTAACCTCCACTGGTTCATTAATCCATCCTTTTCCAGACAAAGACTCCTCGATAGAATTAAGATTTTTCCCTGGTGCAACGCCGAGGTATCCTTTATGTGCAGACAACCCTGCTGTATGGCTTAGCAATCTTCTTATTGTGACTTCATTATTATTAAACTCTGAATTTGGTAATTTCCATTTGGTCAGATATTTTTCAACGGGATCATCTAGTGATAAACGACCTTCATCTACAAGATGTAGGATTCCCCACGCTGTAAGGTTTTTAGATATGGAACCAGCTTGAAACAATGTATCGTCACTCACCGCTTTTTTTGTCTTTTTGTCTACATAACCGTAGTTAAGTGTATAAGCAATATGCCCCTCATGTACAATCCCTATTGCAACCCCTGGTGCCTCATAATTCTCCTGCCATTTTGGTACCTGTTCATCCAGCTTTTTTTTGAAATTCTCTATACACCTATCAGTCAACATGCCCGATTCTGCCCTCACCACATTTGTAAACCATGCTTCATTCGTAATGAATATACAAATCATTAAACATAAAATACTTTTGCATATTATCGATGCTTTTTGTCTATTCTTCATTTGCTCCACCTTTTTTCAGAATATTCTATCCGTTAATCAGAGTATCCCATTCTAATATCCTGTTCTATCGATTTTTATTACTTAACCTTACAAAATTGTAATAAAAATCAAAGATCTACTATTGTCCTTTATCTGAGGGCAATGAAATTCATTAACAAGATTGATATGAAGTTATATCTATTGTTTGAGTTAAGGCCCCTAAAATACTAGTTTGGTTAATCAAATAGATATATTCCAAACTACAAAAATTTATAATAGAAAAGGTGGATTTTAGTTTTAATTAGAATTTGACCAAAGTATTGCTGCAAATATTTATTCTATAAAAAGAAGAACCCCACACATTTTGATTAAAATGTGTGGGGTTCTTTTGGCTTCCTTAAATTTTTATGAAAAAGATTGATTATTTTATGTAGCCTACTTAAATAAACGTAGTTTTTATCTTTTCAAATTTTCTTCATTTAATCCGAACAACTCTTGTAAAATAAACCGTCCATCTTTTCTTATCAGTACATCATCAAACCAAATTTCACCGCCGCCATACTCTGGCCTTTGAATGTTTACTAAATCCCAATGTATCGCTGATTTATTTCCGTTGTCTGCACCTTGTAGCGAATCTCCAATTGCTATATGATAACTACCGTTTATTTTTTCATCAAATAACGTATTATTCATCGGGTGTAATATATAGGGATTAAACGCCAGTGCAAATTCTCCAATATATCTTGCTCCCTCATCCGTATCAAGAATTCGATTTATTCGTTCTGTATCATTTGCATATGCCTCTATTATTTTCCCATGCTTCATATGTAACTTTATATTTCGAAATGCACAACCTTGTTGAACAGATACTGTGTTACATGTTATTACTCCATTTACAGAACCTTTGGCAGGTGCTGTATATATTTCGCCATCCGGAATGTTATCCGTGCCATCCCCCTTTAAAACGCCTATTCCTTCAATGGAAAACTCCAAATCCGTTCCTTCTCCAATAATCCTCACTCGTTTTGTCTTTTCCATTAATTCTTTTAATGGCTCCATTGCTTTGGACATTTTATTATAATCTAGCGTACATACATCAAAATAAAATTTTTCATAAGCCTCAGTACTCATATTCGCTTCTTGTGCAGATGCTGCATTCGGAATTCGCGTTGTCACCCATCTCGTTTTATACACTGCTTCACTATGCGCTTTTCCAAATACCTTTTGATATAATTTCATTTTTTCTGCTAGTACATCTGCTAATTCATATGCATTTCTAGGGCTTCGGAGATTAATATACACTTGCATCTTACTTAATCGGTAACACTCCCAATCTGCTAACAACTTAAATTGTTCTTCAGATCCCGAAAAAATTAATTGCCTCGTTACAGACACATCGCGCATTGATACATGCGCATATCCACCTGCTTTTTCTACGGACTTAATAATTTCACGAACGACTGCGGGATCTATTTCTGTAACACTTTGGATCAACACTTGATCACCAGGCTGTACTTTTGTAGAATGATTGACTAGTATATCTGCTAATTTCGATAGTTTTCGCTTCATTACACCTTCGTCCCTTCACTACCATTTCAATACATGAATAAAAAAGAGAACTACTTTCTTTAAGCATTTCTCCTCCTCGTCCAAACAATAGCTAAACAATACATTATGAAAAATATAACGTATGTATTCCATAAACTAGGTATCGCCACTACACCTAAATAAAGAGTTCCTGGCAACATCCAAATGCAGCAAACGATCATAAAAGTCTTTTTCCTAGCAACTACCGCAATTACTGCTAGAAAAGAAGGAAGTAAGAACATGAAAAATACAGTGATATATACTTCCTTATCAAGCTCTTGATTGCTATATGGGTTGAAATATAGAAAAACAATTGTAAGGATAAAAATACTTATAGCAGCGGCTACCCCTATATAATTTTTCATCATTCCCCGCCTTCCAATAGCAATGTATTTAATACTTTCCACCACTGCACCCCATCTCCTTTTTTCATAAAAAAAGACACAGAGATTTCTCCCCATGCCTACTAATTCCTTACTTCTTCACCGCATGCACATAATGCACCGTCTCAAAAGCTTTTAAATAATCGTTTCGTCCTTCAAAATATAATGTATGAATATCCTCTGGTGATAAGTGCTCATAAATGAGTAAGCCTACCTTCTCTAACAGTGCTTCCATTTCAGCATAAGAAAAACACGATTTCATCGGTTCTCCGCCTACTGCAGCCATTTTCACCATATTTTCAACTCGATTGGACAATCCTTTTTCCGTAAATAAGTTTTCATCCGGATAATCGAATACGATAGAGCTCCCCACTGGAACCATCTCGAATAAATTTACTATTAAACTAGAAAGCTCCTCTTTCGTTAAATAGTACGTAACACCTAATAGGCTAAAGAACGTCTTTTTATTTTCAAATCCTTCATTTACTAATGTTTGCCTCGAGAAATCTGTAGTGAAATCCATCGAAACAAAATGAAGATTGCTTGGCATTTCATACTCTGCTTCTTTCACTCTTTGTATTTTAAACGCTTGCGTAGAAGGATGATCCACTTCAAATATTTCTATTTTATTTTCTAACTCTCGGTGTCTAAAACTAAATGTGTCTAAGCCTGCACCGAGTATGACGTATTGTTTTGCGCCTAATGTAATTTCATGTAGCAATACTCTTTCACAATATGCCGCACGTGCCAAAGGTGTTGGTGATAATTGAACTTGTGTAATCCATTTTAATATTTCTTGTGTATTGTCTTGAAACTTTTGTGCAATGTCTGTATTGAAAAAATGGATTCCTTGGACCATATTTGTTTCAATATCGTTACGTTCTTTTTTTGAAATGAAATCTTTAGCTACATAATCATCAAAGATTTTAGGACTATCAAATTCACTATGGTACGCCCTTCCGAAAGCTGATACTAGCGACGTTACACTCGCTTCACCTTTTTTCACGCACATACACTCCTTCATTTTCACAACAAAAATAGGGTTCCCCTGGCCAGGAGAACCCTATTATACACTTCATTTTCATATTGGTAAATTATAGCATAAATAAGTTTTTTTGTCAAGTTTTCAGCCTGCTACTCCGACATTTTGTATATTCTCTAGCAGGAAAATTGTCAATTCACATCGAATGTCCCAAATGATAACAATACATATGGAGGACAATATGAAACGATTAGTGATCATTACAGTAGGTAAAACACACAGCGGAAAAACTACATTTGCTAAAGAACTAGAAAAAAAGTTACCCCACTCTTTCGTTATGGATCAAGATAACTAAGCTGAATTCATTAACACGCATTATGAAAAATTACAGCCGGACGAAGGCCCAAATACATTTAAACACGGTCTTTCGAAATTCATTGTTGATTATGCAAAAGAACATACAAGTTTACATCTTATTATTTGCAACTCAAATAGAAACCAAAACGGCCGGATGTATTTGCTAAATGAATTGTTTCAGAAAGAGGAATATGTACGTATACTCGTTCATTTTGACATTCCAAATGATGCACTTTACGAAAGAGTAGCTCGAAGCACGCGAAGTACCAATATTTTTAGAGGTGATTATTGTAGTTTCAAAGAAGTACTCGATCGACAACAGTCTGAATCACTTCACGAAGATGTGGTAAATCCTATAGAAAACGAGGCTGATTATTTGTTTGTTATTCGTAATAGTAATGATGTAAACTCTACTATAGAAGAAATTGTTCACCTTGCTAAAGATTTGTCCCCTACTCCAAAATAAGAGAATTTCATAATTACATAATGATAGATTATTATGCAAATACTTCCTCTAGACATCCTACATGGTATATAATGATAAGATAATCTACTTCTATATGCTCAATTTTACACAAAACAGCTCATGCATATGAAAGAAAAGAGGTACAAAAATATGAAAACAAAACAAACTATCGCTGCGTCTACACTAGCTTTAGCAATGATTGCTGGCGCAAATTCTGCTCATGCGGAAGTAACTGATGCTACTCCTCAGCAAAGTACAGGAGATCGATTAGCTGAAATTAAGCAACATAGACAAGAATTAGATGCGAAATTACAGCAGCACAAAGAAAACGTGGATCAAAAGTTGAATGAACTTAACCAAGTTAAGGAAAATGTTGACACGAAGGTTAATGAACTACATGAGCGTAAACAAGTTGCTGATGAAAAAATTAACGAAATAAAACAACGTAAAGAAGAGCTAGATGCAAAACTTCAGCAGGACAAGCAAATCGCCGAAGATAAAATCGCTGAAATTAAAGAGCATAAAAAGCAAGTAGAAGATAAAGTTGCTGAAGTGAAAGAACATAAGCAAAATATCGATAACAAAGTGAATGAGATTAAAGAACATAAACAAACTGTCGATGAAAAAGTGAATGAAATTAAGCAACATAAAGAGAACATTGATCAAAAGGTTAATGAACTTAAGGAAGTTAAAAAACAGGTAGATGAAAAATTAGCTGAGTTAAAGAAAGCGAAACAAACTGCTGAGGACAAACTTGCTGAGCTAAAAGAAAATAAGCCGCATACTGGGAACACGTTAGAGGAACTTAAGAAAATTAAAGGTAATTTAGATAGTCTTTCCGCTAACTTAGAACTAGCTAAACAAGATGTAAAAAACAAACTTGCTGAATTACAAAAAGCTAGAGAAGAATTACTAAATAAAATTAACGAAATAAAACAAGCGAAACAAACCGTTTCAGATGATTTAACAAAGAAAAAACAAGACTTAGATATTAAAATCAACGACTTTAAACATACTGAGAAAAAAATTGAGGACAAATTAGCTGAGGTACATACAACGAAGCAAAATGTAGATAACAAAATTAATGAAGTATCTCAATCGAAACAAACAGAAACAAAGACTGGTACTACAAACACAAACAATAACGCTAAAGAACTTCCTAACGCTGGTAGTGAGCAATCAAACACTATGGCTTTAGGTATGTTATCTGTCTTAGGCGGCGTTTTATTAATTACACGAAATAAAATTAAAGCGTTATTCTCAAAATAAAGCAATTATAAAAAAGACAACCGCACACTTGTGCGATTGTCTTTTTTCTTTATATTAACTTCCCATCTCTTAGCGTCAATATACGATCACATACATCAAGCATTCTTTCATCATGCGTAATCATAATTGCTGCTTTTTGGCTCTCTTTCACTTCACGTTTCATCATTTCTACAACTTCACGTGCGCGTTTTGAGTCTAAGCTTGCAGTTGGTTCATCCGCTAATATTAAATCTGGGTTGTTCATGAACGCGCGAGCGATTGCTACCCTTTGTTTTTCCCCGCCAGATAGTTGATTTGGATAATGACTTTTTCTTTCTCCTAATCCAAATGCCGCTAATAAATGATCCGCACGCTTTTCTGAGTCTTGTTTGTTTTCTTTTTTAAGCTTTGCAATGTAAAGCAATTGTTCTTTTACATTTAGATATGGAACAAGATTTGCAAACTGGAAAATGAAGCCGATTTTTTTCAAACGAATGTCTGTCATTTCCTTTTCTGATAGCTTCGTAATATTTTGCTCACGAATGTAAATATCCCCTTTTGACGGTGATAATAACGCACCCGCGATTGATAATAACGTACTTTTCCCTGATCCAGAAGGACCGACGATTCCGATAAATTCTCCAGCTTTCACATTAAGCGACATCGGATGAAGGGCTGTTACTTCCGTATTCCCTTCTCCGTACACTTTACTTACTTTGTCTAATTTTAATAATGAAGTCATTACATCCCGCCTCCAATTGCTTCTAATGCATCAACTTTTAATACTTGGTATAACGAAATAAGTGTTCCTAAAATACTAATTACGATGAAGATTGCTGCATATTGTGCAATCATCGGTGTTGTTAATAAGAACGGCATACCTGCTGGTAAAATTTGTTCTAATCCTTGTACAAGAACAATACTAATTACCATCGCAACGACTGATAAGAATAACGCCTGCACGACTAAACTATTTGCTAAATAAGAATTCTTCGTACCAATTGCTTTTAATACACCTAATTGCTGTGTTTTTTGCAATGTAATGACGTAGAAGAATACACCGATTAGTAACGCAGCGATAACTAGTAAGAACGCAATGATCATCGTTAATGTTCCTTGCTCTTCTTTAAATCCTGGAATACTTTGCAGTACTTCTTTTTTGTCGATAACATGTGCATTTTTAATTTCTTTATCTGTATTCAGTGCAATTGCACTATAATCTTTTTGGTTTGGTTGTGAAATAGATCCCCATACATCTTCATTTACATAAACGACTGGTGTATGGCTAAACATTTGATCTTTCGTAAATCCAACAATTTTAAATTCTTTCTTTGAAACAGGATCAATAATTGTATCGCCAATATCGACTCCTTTTTCTTTAATTGATTCATCAGCAACCATTTCGTTATTTGCTGTACCTAATTTCTCACCTTTTACAATGTTCGGTTCTAAAAATGAATCACGTTCACTTGCGAAAATAGCAACATCTACTTTTTTCGAACTATCTTTCTTTTCATACGTTGAAACTTTCACACGAAACGGAACGGCCTCTTTGTCGCCTACTTGATTGACTACGTTATCTACATCGTCTTTCTTAATTTGTGAACGAAGTAATTTATTTTCCGCATCATCTGCTAAAACGAACTTATTTGCCTCCATATTTTGAATCGATGAAGCATTATCATATGATAGTCCATTTGCTAATCCTGAAATAACAAGAACTAAAAATGATAATAACACCATAATCAGTCCGATTAATCCGTATCTTAATTTTGATTGTTTTAATTCACGCAGAGCTAAAAACATTTCGCTCGCTCCTTCCTCTTTCTTTCTATGCACTTATCATAAAAAAGAAATATGAACGGAATATGAACAGAAGATTACAGAGGAGAAGATTTAATTTTCGGAAAGTATTGAAAATAACCAGAATCCTTGATACAATTCAGTCAAATAATCTTGACCGAGTAATTTTATTTGAGGAGTTGATCTTGTTGAAGCCCATGTTAACACTAACTACTTATAGCCAACTAAAAGCAATAAGCGATCCACTTCGTGTCGAAATGATGATGCGTCTATGTGAACGTCCTTATACAGGACAACTACTATCTGATAAATTCGGCATTCCAAGGGCTAAAATTCATTATCATTTAAAAGAATTAGAAAAGAATGGTTTTATAGAAATTGTTTATACAGAAGAAAAGAATGGCATCATTCAAAAGTTTTATCAATCTGTCGCTAGAGGCTTCACCCCTGCCGCGGACCTATTACCTCATTTAGAAATATTAAGCGAATCAGGTCGCCAAATCTTTTTACAAATGACGGAAAGAACGAAAAGTCATATTCTCGCTGCACCAGAAGAAGCTTTTACATTACGAAAAGTAAGCGAAGATCCAGCTGAGTGGAATTACGTTTCATCTTGCTGGGAGTTTGATGCCACGCCAGAACAATTTCAAGTGTGGGTGAAAAAATTTCATGAATTAATGGCTGAATTAAATGATATCGCAAAAGACGCAGATAAAGATCCAAATAGTAAATCTTATTACATCTCTACTACTGCACTACAAATCGATGAAAAAGCAATGCAGCGATTTGTGAAAAAAGAAAAAAAATCGTAATACGATTTTTTTTACAGTAACGGTCAAATTTATTTTACCGAATAAATTTTTTATAAAGGAGTAGATTAAATGGACTTATTAAAAAACCGGAATTTCCTCTTATTGTTTTTAGGGAGAATTTTTACAAACATAGGAGATAGTTTGTATTATGTAGCCGCGATGTGGCTCGTATACAAGCTGAGTGGTAATCCTTTTTATTCTGGATTGGCTGGTTTCCTTACATTATTACCTTCTGCATTACAATTTCTTACTGGTCCATTCGTTGATAGATGGTCAATAAAAAACACTCTCGTCATTACACAAGTTTTGCAATGCATGCTTATTTTAATCATTCCTATTACACACTACTTCGATCTATTAACAGTTCAACTACTACTCATCATCATGCCCATCGTAGCCTTTATCGAACAATTCGCCTATCCCGCACAGTCAAAAGCTTTACCACTTCTACTTCATAAAACACAACTATTAAAAGGAAATTCTCTCTTTTCATTTGCGTATCAAGGCATTGATTTAATTTGCACGACGCTTTCTGGCATATTAGTAGCACTACTTGGCGCAATCACTTTATATGTAATTGACTCTATTACATTCGCGATTACTGCCCTTTTGTTCTTTTCATTGAAAATGCCAAAGCAAGCAGAAACCAATACATCACTTTCAACTAAACAATATTTCACTGATTTAAAAGAAGGTTTTTCGATCGTCTTCCGTTCATTAATGGGCGTATTCTTAATCGGTTCAGTAGTCGCTAATTTTTCAATCGGTATGACGATGGCAATACTCCCTTCTTTCGCTGATTCTTTAGGAGGCGTGAAATCATATGGCTTCTTCTTAGCCGCTATATCAGCCGGCAGTTTAATTGGAGCATTATGCAGTTCATGGGTTGGTAAACGTAATGTTGGCCGTGTCTCTATTATTGGCTTTGCAACTGGTGCTATCTTTTGGTTTCTCTCTACAATCGTACCGTTTCAGTGGTTGTCTATTCTCTTATTCGGTCTAGCCTGGATTCCAATTGGTGCAACCAACATATTATTTGCGACAATTAGTCAAATTGTAATTCCAAATCAGTATATTGGACGCATAAACTCAGTCATGCGAAGTATGGGCACAATTGCTATGCCGTTCGGTTCTTTAATTGGTGGATACGCCGCAAATCTATTTAGTAGCCAACTCATTTTCGCGCTCGCTAGCATCGGTATTTTATTTATTTCTCTCGTATGGCTACTTCATCCAAAATTACGAGCATTGCCGAAAGCTGATGAGATTACAGCGGATACTTTTGGGGTTCGGTTTAAAGTAGAGCGCGGGAAAAGTACAGCTTTATAGCAGAAGTGGCAGTACGTGAAATTTATATCGGCGATTTTTCAAATATATCAGCGCAACTCGGATTATATCAGCGATTTTCATAATATATCGGCGCAACTCAAATTATATCAGCGATTTTCCGATTATATCGATTTATCGACAAAAAATGACAAAAAGAAGAGGCTGTTCCGAAGCAGCCTCTTCCATCTATTTCGGAAGCTCCACCTGAACAGTAGTCCCTTCCCCTTTCGTACTATATACTGAAACGTTTCCGTTATGCAGTTCAACAATTTTCTGCACAATCGATAATCCTAAACCACTACCTTCTACGTTTCTTGCCCTTGCAGTATCTACTTTGTAAAAACGATCAAATATACGATCCATTTCTTCTTTTTCCATACCGATTCCGTTGTCTGATATAGAGATCATCACGCTCGACTCTAGTTCTTCTACAACAAATTCAATCGTTCCGCCGTCGTTTGAAAACTTAATGCTATTCGTAAAAATATTACTCCATACTTGATGAAGTAAGTTTTCATCACCTTGTATTGTAATATCCGGCACATCAAATTCAACGGCGATATCTTTTTCACGCCATTTCCATTCGAGCATAAAAATAACGTCTTTAATTTGCTTCTGCAAATTGAGTTCTTTTATTTGTAATACTTTTTCTTCTTTATCTAGTGAAGCTAGCGTAAGTAACTGTTTACATAAACTAGACATTCGCTTACTTTCGCCCTCAATAATTTGTAAGTAATGGTTTCTTTCTTCCACGCTCATCTTTTCTGTTTGCAATGTTTTCGAAAACCCTTGTATAGAAGAAAGTGGCGATTGAAATTCATGTGAAACATTCGAAACGAATTCTTGTCTCATCTCATCTAATTCTTTAATACTTTTCGTCATCTTTTGAAAATTAGTTGCTAATGTACCAATTTCATCTTTTCGATTTTCATCTAATTCGATATCATATTCACCACTTGCAATCTTTTGAGTCGCTTTCGTAAATGTTCGAATGGGACGAACGATATAACCTGCTGCAATCGCTATAAAGATAATACTTAATAATACGATAAACCCAAGTAATACCGCTAAGAAAATTCGCATCTCGCCAAATTGGTTCTGAATGTCAGGACGAATAAATAAAGCGTACTGTTTATCACCGTGTCGCACTGGTACACCGACACTATTTATTAATTCATTATCGAAAAAACCTGTAATAAAGAGACGTGTTGGATACGTAGAAACACCATTAAACGTTTCGCCATTCAATACTTTATGAACGGTATCATCACTTATTGTTGTCTTACGAAACGCGTTGCCGATACGTTTTCCATTCTTTTTATCATCGACAATATAAATTTCATATCCTAACTTCGCAATAGACTGTAAGTATGCCTCTTGATTTTCTTCACTTTGCTTTTCATATAACGATTTTACTTCTTCCGCATACATTAAAATCTTTTCACTGTTGTACGGTTTTAACTTCACTTGATAGTACACATTTGTTAATAAAAAACCGATAATACTGCTAAGTAGCATGATCCCAACCGTCATAAAAACAAATCTAGAGTATAATGATTTCATTTTATTTCAACTCCAACTTATAACCGAGTCCGCGTACTGTCGTAATTTGAAAATCATCTGTTCGTTTTGAGAAGCGATCTCTCAGTCGTTTCACATGAACGTCAACCGTTCGTTCATCCCCTTCAAAATCCATTCCCCATACTAATTCAATTAATTCTTCCCTTGAAAATGTTCTTCCAGGATAACTAGCCAGTTGCGATAACAATTCAAATTCCTTTAGCGGTAGTAAAATTGTTTGACCGTTACACTTCACTTCAAACCCTTTTCGATCAATAGTCGTACCGTGCAGCGTAATCATATCAGCATTAAGCATTTGATAACGACGCAATAATGCTTTCATACGGAAAATAACTTCAGCTGGTTCAAACGGTTTTACAATATAATCGTCCGTACCAGAAATGAATCCTTTTTCTTTATCAACTAACTGATCTTTCGCAGTTAATAAAATAACCGGTATATCATGATACTTCCGGATTTCTTCACATAACGTATAGCCATCAACAAATGGCATCATAATGTCTACTATCGCAAGGTGAATATTTTCTTTCTCTAAAATGTCTTGCGCTACTTTTCCATCTTCCGCTTCGAAAACTTTAAACCCCTCTTTTTGTAAATGGTAATGTAACAACTCTCTAATATGCTTATCATCATCAGCTAATAAAATATGTATCATCTTCATTAAACCCTCTCTTGTTCATCCTTCTACATCCTTACCTTAAGAAACAATTGGATTTTTTGCAAGAAAAAGAAAAAGAATCTATTTTGAAAAAAGATTATTCAAAATAGATTCTTACGTTTTAGTTTTAAGATTATTTTAATGAAAAATAAGTTCTAAGCTTTAGAAATATCAACGAATCCTTCTCCAAATACGTCCCGAACATCGTGTATAGCGATAAACGCGGCTGGATCTGTAGTTTGAACAATCCGTTTTAGTTTTACTACTTCTTGCTTATTAATAACAACATAAAGAATTTCCTTCGGAGTTTTCGTGTAATAGCCATGACCTGAATACACGGTAACCCCTCTGCCCATTAACGTAGTTACCTTCCCGGCAATTTCATTTGGGTTATCAGAAATAATCGTAATAGCCTTCTTCGGATTTAAACCTTCAATTACAAATTCCATCACTTTCGTTGCTACATATAGCATAATAATTGTTATCATCAGTTTTTCTGCACCAATGATGAAATAAGATGAAAACGCAAC
This sequence comes from Bacillus sp. EE-W1, assembly GCF_009760835.1. Taxonomy (NCBI): domain Bacteria; kingdom Bacillati; phylum Bacillota; class Bacilli; order Caryophanales; family Bacillaceae; genus Bacillus; species Bacillus sp. EE-W1. The sequence goes on from NZ_WIPE01000069.1 coordinate 108,911, forward strand.
GATTAAATCGAAGAACAGTAGACCGTAGCTAATGCTCCATCCTAAATACTTATGCGTCATTCTTGCTAAGATGGTAGTACCTGCAGTTGTTCCGCCAACGCGAATAATAAGACCAATCCCGCATCCAATAAATATTCCTCCGAAAATGGCATTTACGAGCATTTCATCCGAAGCAATCGTCCACCCTTCTGTCAAATGAAGAAATAGCGAGTTCGTAACTACAGCGATAATCGTATAAATTGTTGTGATCTTATTTAAAAATTTATAACCGGCTATTAACAAAATTGCATTTAAAATTAAGTTAACTAAGCCCGGTGACCATTCAAATAAATAGTACGTAATAATCGTGATACCTGTTACCCCACCCTCACCAAACTCGTTCGGGATAACAAACAAATTGACACCTAACGCAAAAAGAAATGCACCGATAATAATAAAAATAATGTCTGTCGTTCTTTTTTTCATACAGTACCTCACTTCTTATGTAAATATTTATTCTGTCATAAACTCTCACCATTATATCGTGGAATATTCAAATCGAACAGTGGTTTATTTTTATTTTAATATAGGATGATAAATCAACTTTATCCTATATCCACATGTCATAAAAAAAGTACAACAACTGTATTTATTATGTGCTGCAAATAAAGTTTTGATTTCACATGCAATTGATGCTAAAAAAATGAATATCAATACTCACTCGCACTAACTTCGAATACAAAGCAAATAGGCGAAGCTATAGAATAGACTTCGCATCAAATATTTGACCATAGAAATTTATATGAAATTTTATATTCGTACATCCCAGAAATAAATTTACTTACCTTTCTCCATATATTCTTTAATCTTTCGTTCTTCCCACTCTTTTCCGAATATCCCAACTGGAAATGTTGTCAAACCGTGTATAACGATACCTATCCCCCAACCTGCAAGTGGATATAAAAACCATAATTTACTTGAATCAGAGATTATATTTATAATAAAAAGCATTAAGTTCACTAGAATATAAACCGTTAAATGAATGTAAAAAGCTTTTAAATTCTCCACCCTTTTTTTAGCTCGTAAATAAACCTCATCTCGCTCCATATATAAACACCTCTTTCATCATTTTATTTTTTAAATTCGCTGCGATTTAAACATCATATTCTAATCAAAAATCTCTTATTCTCAAAAATTCAAAAAATAAAAAAGATCGTCTTCATTTCAGGAAGATTGCAGGTACTAGTGGATACCTTTTTTGTTCGTAGTACGATACCTTGTAAAAAAATTGAAAAATCAAATTTCACAATAGAAATAAAACCTTTAAATCTGTATAATAAAATTAACAGCGATATTTTAATACAGAAAGGTTTTGGTAACATGCTAGGTATCGATGTCAAAAAAACAGATGGAGAATTAATTATTTCATGGCAACTAGCTAAGATTCAAATTCCATTAAGTGAAATTATTGAAGTTGCAGAAGATGAAACCTATGCTGGTGTAGAAGAAGAAAACGTAATCCGAATTGGAACAGCATACGCTACAACAGACCGGATTTTAATCAGAACAGTAAAACAAAATTATCTATTATTTACGACCAATAGAGTCTCAATTTTGAATAAAATCAATGCATAAGCAATAGGATAAAACACTTGTTTATATGGGTTTATTCGATTCAACTGTATACCCGCATTTTAAAAATTATTATAGATACAATGATGTAAAAACAAACAAAAAGTACCCAGCAAATAGTCATGTGTATGACCATTTGCTGGGTACTGCATGATACATTTGTTATTTACAGAAGTTTAATTAAGACCAAATCCAAACATCATCATTATTTTCAACGTTGCTCTTTACCTCATAAACTTTTTCAATATTGTCCGTTGTGTTCCAGTTAATAGAACTTCCGCCCCAGCCCACATACTTCATATCAATTTTTACTTTCTCACCCGTATTAAATACTTGTCCCTTCGTTAAGAAAACATCAATAATGACTTTCTTACCGTTTAGTGATGGATACTCAACTACGACATATTTTGTAAAACCTTCTCCCCCCTCTTCCATCATTCCAACTTTTGATACTTCCCCAATTACATAATCAGGTGAGCCATCTTCTTTCATGTGCATGCCTAACTTGTTTGTTGTATTTTCAATTGCAGTTGCAACCATATATTCTGTAAAATTACGCATCATAGACCCAGTAGCTTTAACCTCATCTCCTACTTTCACATTTGAGAAAGTATCCATGTATACACTAACAGGCTCCTCATATTGCTTAGATTTTACGACAATTACACCGTTATCTACTTCTACCACTCGCCCTTCTAACGTCGAGAAATTCGATTCAATAGAAGCTGCACTCGCTTTTGTTACTTCTAATCCTGGTAAATTCGTTCCTGATAATGCTGCGATTCCTAAAGCACCTGCTAAAATTAATTTTTTCATACCCATTATGAAACATCTCCATTCATGATGATTTTATTTTTTGATTGGATACGACCAACCTGTAACTATTATAGTTACAGGTTGTACGAAATAGCAACCATCTTTCTTATGCAATGTTGCATACTGTACTTTTTAAATACAAAGCGTTTTTCCCTATATTCAATACTACTGCTAAATTCTTGCATAACAGCAGGTAAACGGATTGATGATGAAGAAACTAATGTGATGCATCATATTTTTTCAATACTACAGTTTGTATAATCGTAGTCCATTACATTATGTAGGAGCGGAGTTAATATGTTAAAGAAACCAAACAGATTACAGCCAGGTGATATCGTAGCAACAGTAAGTCCTTCATGGGGAGGCGCAGGTGATTCTGAGATAAGATGACGTTATGAACAAGGAGTAAAGAGATTAGAAGAAGTTTTCGGTCTTACGGTTGTCCCAATGCCAAATAGTTTAAAAGGTAGCGAATTCATTTATAACAATCCACAGGCTCGTGCGGAAGATTTAATGACAGCTTTTAAGGATACGCGCGTGAAAGCAATTATTTCGAATATTGGCGGTGAAGATAGCATTCGCTTACTTCCCTATATAGATTTTAATGTAATACGTGAAAATCCGAAAATTTTTATGGGGTACTCTGACGTTACCATTTCACACTTGTTTTGTCATAAAGCAGGAATTTCCTCTTTTTACGGTCCAGCAATTTTAACTGATTTTGCCGAAAATGTAGAGATGGATCCATATACAGTTGAAATGGTAAATCGGACTCTCTTTTCAAATGAGACAATTGGCGAGATTCAACCAGCTCATGAATGGACGAGTGAGCGTTTAGAATGGATAGAGGTAAATAAAGATACAAGGCGTACGATGCAACAAAACAATGGCTATGAACTACTTCAAGGCTCTACTACCGTACAAGGACGCTTAATTGGTGGTTGTATAGAAGTCTTGGAATTTGCAAAAGGAACGGAGCTTTGGCCTGAGAAAAAACATTGGGAAAATAGTATCCTTTTCTTTGAAACTTCTGAAGACCATCCAGAACCAAGCTATATAAAGTATTGGTTACGAAATTACGCAGCGCAAGGCATTCTCCAAAAAGCGAAGGGTATCATCTTTGGTAAACCAAAAGACGAAATGTATTATGAAGAATATAAACATGAAATACTGCAAGTTATGAAAGAACATAACTTAGAAGATTTGCCGATTCTTTATAATTTAAATTTTGGTCATACCGAGCCGAAGTTTATTTTACCTTACGGTGCGATGGCAGAAATTGATTGTGAAAATGGGTCTTTCTCTATTTTAGAGAGTGGCGTGGAATAAAGGAAAACTTTAAATAAGTATAGCCATAAGTTTTATAATTATGTTTTCCTGATCCTACAGGAAGAATAGCGTATTTTTTCATTTTAGGGAGATTACTTATCTAATGATAAAGGGGGATTTACGTGTATGGAAGCAACATTTACAGTAAGTAAATGGGATGAAAAACTAATTGATGATACTAGAAAAGATTTCCCTATTAATATTGCCCATGTTGAATATGATATTGATGGTGAATTAAAAGGAAAAGCTTTTGTTGAATACTTATTATATTATTTAGACTCAAATATAAATGATGGTCACTTGGCTACTGCTAAAATTTCTGGATTTTTACACTTCGAAGGAATTTATAAGGGGCAACAAGGGACATTTACAGCTATAGAGCAAGGAATATTTGATAAAGGAAATCTAGATTCCCCAGGAACAATTATTAAAGCTACCGGTAACTTAGAAAAACTAAGAGGGTCCTATAATTATCAGTTTACAGGTCAAACCAGTAAACTAATTTTAGAGTTTGAATTCCAGCAAAATATCCTATAATTTAGTGGAAAGGACATTTCTTGTAATACTAGGAATGTCCTTTTTATTGACAAGCTTATTCAACTATTCTTCTATTAGTTAAGAAAAGAACAGAGTATATTACATAACGTCTTATTATCAGTATCCAGCAATGCATAAAATTTTCGTTATGGGGGGAATTAAAAATCTAAGCCCGAGAGGCATGTGCCCCCCACCTATTCATTACTTTTCCTACTAACTAAAGAATAATCCCAGAAAAACTCCCCTGCATAACTTCTTTTTCAAGTTGATTCCTACATATAAACATCGCAATAATTTTTGTACGATTTTTTTCATCGGGCTCAAATTGTTCAATAGTTACGTCACAACGAATCGTATCACCGCTAAAAACAGGACGTACAAATTCAAAATCCATCTTGCGAGCTAGTACGTTATAATCACCGCCAATTTTTGTAGGCAACGTTGATGTTAACAGTCCTTGTACAACAAATCTCCCCTGCTCATCTGGTGTAACATGATGAACACCTTCATCTTTCGATACTTCCGTAAATAAAACAACATCCTCTTTCGTAAAAGTTCGCTCAAAGGTGATTTTTTCCCCTACTTGCAATTTCATCTATACCCCTCCTCAAAAACACTTTATAAATAAGAAAAACCGAAACTATAATCATTTCGGTTTTTCAATCTAAAGAAGTCTATATTTACTTTAAAGAATGTACAAACAACCCACTACGCAGTTTCGGTTCAAACCACGTTGACTTCGGCGGCATAATTTCTCCAGCGTCTGCGATTGATAGTAAAGCTTCCATTGATGTCGGATATAATGAAAACGCTGCTTTATATTCACCGCTATTTACAAGGCGTTCTAGTTCTTCTAATCCGCGGATTCCTCCGACAAAGTCAATGCGTGAATCAGATCGCGGGTCGTGTATTTCAAGTACTTGGCTTAATAAATGATCTTGCAGAATAGATACATCTAAACCTTTAACGAGATCATTCGCATCAAACGTTTCCTCTTTCACTGTGAGTCTATACCATTTCTCGTTTACATACATACCAAATGTTTTTGGCTCATTTGGTTTATACGGAGAAACAGCTGCTTCTTCTACATAAAAGTATTGTGCAATTTGCTTTAAAAACTGTTCTTCTGATAAGCCGTTTAAATCTTTCACAACTCGGTTATAGTCCCAAATGGATAATTCATCGTGAGGGAATAATACAGATAGGAAGAAATTAAACTCTTCTTCTCCTGTGTAATTCGGATATTGTTCTCTTCGCATGAGCCCTACTTTTGCTGCTGATGCTGAGCGATGATGCCCATCTGCAATATAAAGATTAGAAATATCTTCAAATAAGTTTACTAAAGTAGCAATTACATCCTCATCAACTATTTTCCAGGCAACATGCTCCACGCCATCTTCTGCTGTAAATGTATAGATTGGCGCATGCTCTTCTTTCCAGCTTGCAATGATACGTTTCACATCTTCTTTCGTACGATACGTTAAAAAGATAGGCCCCGTATTTGCATCACACACATCTACATGGCGAATACGATCTAATTCTTTTTCGTGACGCGTTCTTTCATGTTTTTTAATTGTATCATCTTCATACTCATCAATAGATGTACAAACGACAAGACCTGACTGCGTTCTTCCTTCCATCGTCAGTTCATAAATGTACAGTGATGGCTCTTCATCTTGTATGAATACTTCTTCTCGTATAAATCGATTTAAATTTTCACCCGCTTTTTCATATACACGATCATCGTACGGTGAAAGTGCCGGGTCTAAATCAATTTCTGCTTTATCAACGTGTAAGAAAGAATACGGATTCCCTTTTACAACCTCTCTTGCCTCTTTACTATTTAATACGTCATACGGTAAAGCTGCAACTTCCGCTGCTTTTTCTTCTACTGGACGAATGGCCCGAAACGGTCGGATTTTTGCCAAGTTTTCCTCTCTCCTTTACACAATCATTCGAACGGCTACAACACCTGTAATTTTGCTTATATTTTCCACAATGTTCTCTTTTATTATATCATCAATTCCGTTATCAATATCAATCATTGTATACGCCCAAGAATGTTTACTACGATTAATCATATCCGCAATATTAATATGATGTTCTGCTAAACATCCTGTAATTTGTCCTACCATGTTCGGGACGTTTTGATGCATGATTGTAATACGTTTCTTTCCGATATAAGGGAGTTCGACGTTTGGATAGTTTACTGAATTACGAATATTTCCTGTCTCTAAATATTCACGTAATTGGCGCGCTGCCATGATTGCACAATTTTCTTCTGATTCAGATGTAGATGCACCAAGGTGAGGCGTCGCTGTTACATTTTTCATCTTTATCACATTTTCATTCGGGAAGTCTGTTACGTAATGCGTAATAACATCTTCTTCTAACGCTTTTTGAAGAACATTTTCATCTACAAGTTCTCCTCTAGAGAAATTGAATAAACGCATACCTTTTTTCATCTTCTCTACAGCGTGTTCACCAATAATCCCCTTCGTTTGATTCGTAAGAGGAATATGAAGTGTAATATAATCACATGTTGCGAAAATTTCATCTAAACTAAATGCTCTTTGTACATGTGTAGAAAGGCGCCATGCTGTTTCAACTGAAATGTAAGGATCATATCCGACAACGTCCATCCCTAAAGCTAACGCATCGTTCGCAACTAAAGCACCGATTGCGCCGAGGCCAATTACACCTAGACGTTTCCCTGCAATTTCTGATCCAACGAATTGTTTTTTTCCTGATTCAACAAGCTGCGGTACTTCTTCACCCTCTAAATTTTTCGTCCAGCTTACACCGTTAATAATGTTACGTGAAGACATAATAAGGCTGGCGATAATAAGTTCCTTTACTGCATTGGCATTCGCTCCTGGTGTATTAAATACTACAATCCCTTTTTCTGTACATCGCTCGACAGGAATATTATTTACACCAGCACCAGCTCTTGCAATCGCCTTTAAGTCTTTTGAAAATTCTTCTTGGTGTAAAGAATAGCTGCGAAGTAAAATACCATCTGGGTGGTCCATTCTATCCCCTACTTCATAACGCTCTCCGCTAAGTACTTGCAAACCCTTTTCCGCAATTTGATTTAACGTTTGAACACGAAACATATCCCCATCTCCCTATCTATTCTCAAGCTCAAATTCCTTCATATAATTTACTAATTGCTGTACACCGTGTACTGGCATCGCATTGTAAATACTTGCACGCATACCACCGACTGAGCGATGCCCTTTTAACGTAACAAGGCCGCGTTCTTTCGCTTTTTGTAAAAACTCATTGTTCAGCTCTTCTGACGGTGTTGTAAACGGAATGTTCATAAGTGATCGATACGTAGGATCAACTGGTGAAGTAAACAATTTTGATTCATCTAAGAAATTGTAAAGAAGTGAAGATTTCATTCTATTCTGTTCTTCAATCGCAGATACCCCGCCTTGCTCTTTCAACCACTCTAGTACAAGTTTCGTTACGTAAATACTAAAGGATGGCGGTGTATTATATAAGGAGTTATTTTTGCTGTAAGTTTCATAGTTTAACATTGTAGGACAAGAGCGATCTGCTCCCCCAATTAAATCTCTTTTTATAATTGCAATCGTTAAGCCCGCTGGTCCTAAATTCTTTTGCGCTCCCGCATATATAAGGCCGAACTTCGTAACATCATATTGTTCTGATAAAATATTTGAGGACATATCTGCAACGAGCGGTACTCTATCTAAACGTGGAATGTCCACATATTTCGTACCCTCAATTGTATTGTTCGTTGTAATATGTACATAATCTAGTTTTTCATCATTTGGTAAACCATCCAGTTTAGGAATTGTAGTAAACTTCTCTTTTTCAGAAGAAGCAAGCACTTGTACTTCCCCTATTTTTTCAGCTTCTTGCATCGCCTTTTTAGACCATGAGCCAGTTAATACGTACCCTGCTTTTTTGTACGTATTCATTACATTTAACGGTATCATAGAGAATTGTAATGACGCACCGCCTTGTAAAAACAGTACTTCATACTCATCAGGAATGTTCATTAATTCACGAATTAGGCTACTTGCTTCATCTATAATACTTTGAAAATAAGAAGATCGATGACTCATTTCCATAATAGACATGCCTGTCCCGTTATAATTTACAAGCTCCTTTTGCACTTTCTCTAAAACTGGCAAAGGGAGTATTGATGGTCCAGCTGAAAAATTATATACTCTCTCCATCACCCTGATAACCTCCCTATTTCTTATTTTTATTAATTTTTAAACTTTCTGAATTATAACCTGAAATATAATACGTGGTCAATTTGTTTTCTATTATTACGGCGTAAGACGCAATGGAATCGCTTGCATGTGCAAACTACTTTTTATAAACATACAAAAAAGTGTTAAGTACATAATCGTACTTAACACTCTAGTAATAAAGTATAATTGCTAATTGTCCGTGAAGAACCGATCAAAAATTTGATAAATAGCAGAAAGACCAATGAGCCAATAAATAGTGTCCACAAGCGCCGGCATAGAACCAAACCATTTCTCAACTACATTGTAATCTAACGCTACAAACAACCAATTCAAACCGCCAAGAATCACCAAAATTACTGTAAGGTAAGACAAAAATTTCATTATGATTGCCCCCTAGGTGATAAGATGGTGAAAAGCCTTTCACTAGAAATATATGTGGTAAAATTCAAAACTTACCTATTTAATAAAAATTATTTTCGGTACCAGCCGTTAATAACTGCCTCTGCTTCTTTACTATGTATTTGATACGCATGCGTACTATTATGAGAGCCAATAAACCAAATTGAAAAGCCTTTAAAATACGGTTTCGTTTCTAATATATCTCGGTAAGCACGCCATCCGTTTAATTGTACGTCCTTTGAAAACACATTAGATACATCTGGATTCCACGGATTTTGTAGTCCAAGTTCACGTGCTGGAACGTTAAATCCACCAAAATAAACCGGTTTTCCTGTTGCATTATGTAATTGTTCTAACTGCTGCACAACATTTTGCCCACGATTATATACTGTTGTGGCAAATAAACTTTGCTTCACTTCTTCGTATGATGGATTTCTTTTTCCTGAAACTTCAAACCAACTATCAATACTAACAATATCCACCTTTTTTAAATATGGACGATTTATTTTTTCTATAAACTTCGCTTCATAAGATGGATCAAAGCTTGCTGTTAACCACCAATTCATTTGATACAAAACATTTCCTTTATATTGCTGACGGACGAAATCAATCGTATCGCTCCAATATCCTTCTGCATATTCCATATTCACGAAATTAGAGGCAATCTTGAGCCCGTACACATTGTATTTACTTGTAATCGAATTAAAAATATCTTGTAGAATAACCGTTTTCCAATTCCAGAAGAAATCATTAATATTACTCGGATTCCATTCCGTTTCCCCAACATTTCCTTGCTGAATATATGGGAACGGTTCCACAATAACTTGAATATTACGCTTTAATAATTCTTGAATTAAAAGAATAGCCTGTTGCTTTTGCGCTTGATTAATTACCATGTTCGTAGAAGTCACATTCGGAATATCTACCTGAATCGGTACATTTACTGTATTTAAATTTAAGCGCTCTACATCAGCTAACACTTTCGCCACATTTCCAACTTCCCATACCGTTACATTTCCTGATTTGATTTTTCCAGATTGAACAGTATTTACATCAGCCTGTACATTTCCTTGAAAACAAAAAGAAAACAACATAATAAACACTCCTAAAAAACTTATTAAACTCTTATTTTTCTTCACAACTTTCCCCCTATAATTTTTGGCATTCTTGCTTATTCTATACAATGTTTCACATATATTCCACAAGAATATTTAGTGAAATTTCATCAATAAAAATGCTATTCACCCTTTATCCATATCTTATTCATACTAACCTCCTAAAAATAGTAAGATAAATAAAAAAGGAGCGTATTTCCGCTCCTTTTTTATCTTTTTAAAATTGAAGTTATTGGATTTTTTCTGATAACCTAACCACATCTAATTTTTTATATAAATAAATTTTTATCTATATTCGCTTTTTGTTTGTATTACTTTTATATTTACTTCATTAGATTGTTTAATATCATCTTTAAATTCTTGTTTGACTTTTTCTATATCAGCTGCAGTACCACTAACTAGAATCCCATCGACTGGTTGTCCTGGACCTTGCACATAACGTTTTACTCCTAATCCTACTCCTATAAAAATAGCAATAACCACCACATAACTTATAATTTTTTTCACTAGAATACTCCTTTAATTAATGATTTATATCTGGATTATAGATGTGATTTTTTCATAAGTTAATGACTTCTATCTAACTATCTAACTTCTAATCTTACAATATTGTAAGATTAGAAGTTACAACGTGTATATTTTATGTTAGAAGACCCCCTCCTTAATTTGTTTGATGTTGGGATAGCGTTAGTAAATAGATGGGAGATACTGTCGAAAAAAGATAAAAATGACTCGATTATTTTTTGTAGATTATACACAAACATTTATGTAAAATGTTTATATATAATCAAACGAAAATACGATTTATCTACTTTTTATGCAAAAACCAAACAAAATTGATGAATATTATTAATACCAATAACAACATGAACCAATACAGAAATCATACTTTCATAAGTGAAATACTAAAAAAGTGAAAATAAAACAATATGGATCCTTTAAAAAAGTTACAACCCTATGAAAAACAAGATTGTAACCAAAAATAGCTTGAAAAGAGGGAGAAAATTATGGAACAAAGGAAATATTCAGTAACACCTCAAGATCGAATGAATTATATACTTGGTCTTTATTCCGCAAATCAACAAATTAATGCCGTTCTTTATTTTCCTATAGGTATATCAAAAAAAGTACTTGAACAATCAGTAAGAATAACGTTACAATTACAGCCCGTTTTAAACAGCCGTTTTGTAGAAAGTGATATGCCTTACTGGGAGGAACATTCATCTAGTACTAACTCACCAATTTGTTTTTTTGCAGAAGGAGATGATCAAAATCTTGAAGTGATGGCAATAGATTTTATAAAGGAATCTGGAGATCCTATTCAAGGGCCTATGGTTCAGACAAAATTATTACGAGGCACTTCAACAAATATATTAGTTGTTAAATTATCTCATCTTTGTTCAGATGGTGCTGGAGTCAAGGAATATATTAATTTGCTGGGAGCAATTTATACTCACCTTTCTCTGGGACAGTCTAAGGATGAAATTATAAAGAGATTTAATGCAAAAAATGAGGGTTTTCGCGATCAATCACCTGTATTCAAATATACTGGAATAACAGACATAAAAAGTGCGTATCGTCCCAGCCAAGAACAACAAGCAGCATTATGGTCTTTTCCATCTCAACCTAACAAAAATACTTATCCAAAAATGGCCGTGCGACGGTTAAGCCGTGAGCAAACTCTACGTTTAACCCTATGGACAAAGGCACAACAAGCTACCTTAAATGATGCAATCCTGACTGCATACTTCCGCTCTTTATCACATTTCGCTGTGTATGCAGAACCTCGTACCGCAGAAAAAATGGTTGGTTTAACAATTGATTTACGCCGATATCTCCCTAATCATACAACTGGTTCAATTTGCAACTTATCCGGGATGGAAATGCCAGTGATTAAAATGGAAAATGATGACTCATTTAATCAAACTCTAGTTCGAGTCAAAGAATCAATGGATACAATAAAATCTCAAAATCCAGGTCTTTCTTCAGCCGCAGGAATGGAGTTACTGGCAAGTAAAAAGCTATCTGAAGTTAAGGAAATGTATAAACAGCAATATGAATGGGCTTTACAAATGGGAATGGCTTTACCGTTACTTACTAATTTCGGATCGATAGCTGATGAACCTATTAAGTTTGGTGAAGTTCAAGCTCAGGACGGGTATATAACATCACCAATTATGTATGCACCATTCTTTACAATGGGGGCAAGCTCTTATAATGGGAGACTTACATTTACAATTGGTTATCATTCGCCAGATACTACAAAAGAAAAGGTAGAGCAATTTTTAGAAAGTGTGGTCAATGAACTATCAAAATTGTAACGGGAGTATCACCCTAAGCTCAATAAGTTAAGTTTATAAATCTAGCCAAGAAGAGTACTTCCTCAAGGAACGCGAAATGAGTATGTGAGAGATGAACTGGCTTCGGACATAGGATATAAGGAAGCCAGTTTAGTTGTTCGCCATACATGGGGTACCGGCCCATTCCCATTAACCTAAGAAAACAGATGTGAGATACTTTAAAATATTAGCTTGATGCACATGGTTAGGCGCCCTCAAATGCTTGGATTAAAATCATTACAAACAGCTTAAAAAAAATGCTGCAATAGAAGTTATACATATAATCAAAAAAGGACAAACTATCCAAGGTGAATAGTTTGTCCAAAACCATAAACTCTATGGTTTAACAATATATAATTCAGTTCCGCTAAAAGTCTTTTATTCTCTTTTCATATCCTACTATTTTTGCATCCGAACGAACAATAGAGAATTAGAATAATGACTTAATACTTGCTAGAACAGTAAGTATTCCTATAACAATT
>NZ_WIPE01000069.1:121780-241079 GCF_009760835.1 Bacillus sp. EE-W1
CCAAGAATACTTGGATTTGTATAAGCAACATACCAGCATGTTAATACGACAAAAGTAAGAATCATTGTCTTAACTGTTTTCTCTCCTAAATCTTTCCCACGTTTTTTACCGGACTTAATAATCATGTCACGCATTACCTCATACGCTCCTATATAATGGCCAAGGAAAGACTTTGTAATAGCCACAAACGCAATGATAGGAGCCGCAATAGTAATTACTGGCGAATTAAGCTCATTAGCAAGATATGATAGGATTGACAAGTTCTGTTCTTTTGCCACCTTAAGATCATCTGGAGTCAAACTTAAAGTACTGCTCCAAACAAAGAACATAACAACAACGAATGTCATGATATAACAAACTTTTTGTATTTGAGCACACTTGGCATCAGTAGCATCTATTCCATACGTAGCTCTCTGTTTCATAACGAATGACGAAATCATAGGAGAATGATTAAACGAGAATACGATGATTGGTAGTATCATCCATATTGTTCCGAAATATCCTGTTCCAGTTGAAGCAGTAGAAACACTTGAAAAACTTAGCATTGACGTATTCCACTGTGGAATTAAAGATATTGCGATAAAAAGTAGAGAAACAATGAAAGGATATACTAGCATGCTCATTATCTTTACAGTAATATCTTGACCAAAATTTAGTATAGTGATAAGACCGAGTACTAATACAAGCGATAAAATGGCCCTTGGAGGCTCCGGCATGTGCAATTGATGCACAATAAAACTACTTGCAGTATTTGTAAGTGCAACCGAATACATCAGCACGATCGTATAAATTGAAACGAAATATACAATGTTAAAAATGATACTTGCCTTATTTCCGAAATACTCTCTTATTGTACCTGTAATCCCCTCATCGGCAGAATTAGAAGCATATATCATTTTAGCAAGTGCCCTATGTGAGTAATACATAACAGGATATGCAAGTATGGTAATTAACAGCAATGATAATAAACCACCTGAACCTGCATTAATAGGTAAGAAGAGTACTCCTGCTCCAATTGCTGTTCCAAATAGACTCAATGCCCAGGTAGTATCCTGTTTATGCCACTTTTTAGGGTCTAGATATTTCTCATTTTTTACTGCAGTATTATCAACTTGAAATTCTATGTTTTTTGCAGTATTCCCATTCATATAATAATTCCTCCTAGTTTTCTATTCTTACTTCTCTATTTAAGGCATCGGAATATAGACCGTTCTTGAAAAATGAATTGCTTATAAAGTGCGCCACATCGTATATCCTTCTTCTAAGTTAATCAAAATCAAAAAATTGGCGAAGCATCAACCTGACGGGGTTGTTACAAATTACAAAATATCCCAATTATATAGTGGTATATTTTATTAGTAATTCCCCCAATATACAGACATCCTTAGGCGAACAATAGAGAATAGATTGTTAACTTTTTCACAATATATCCGGTAATTGTTCATTGATTTGATTATTTCTCTCCAAAGATTTTATTTTTAATGGCAATCCCTGTAGGTGTAGCTGCAATTCCACCTAAACCTGTCTCTCTTAATTCGCGAGGCATCTGTCTTCCAACTCTATACATCGCTTCAATAACTTCGTCAGCATTGATGATATTGTTTACGCCGGCTAATGCGATGTCCGCTGCTGCTAAAGCATTTGCCGTTCCAATGGCGTTTCTCTTTACACAAGGAATTTCTACTAAACCAGCGACCGGATCACAAACTAAACCGAGTAAATTTTGTAATGCAATCGAAAAAGCTACAGAAGATTGATGTGGCGTTCCACCTGCAGCTTCAACCGCAGCTGCAGCCGCCATCGCTGAGGCACTGCCTACTTCAGCTTGACATCCTCCGTACGCTCCTGAAATACAAGCGTTGTTTGCGACTATGGTTCCAAATAACGCTGAAGTAAATAGAAAATGAATCATATCTTCATGACTTAACTGCAATGTATCTTTAATACTAAAAAGGACTCCCGGAATCGTCCCACTCGCACCTGCTGTTGGAGTTGCACAAATAGCTCCTAATGCAGCATTTACTTCATTAACACCGATAGCACTTTGAATCCCTAACACCATCAAATCTCCAGAAAGGGTTTTCCTATTTTCTCGATAGTTTTTAATTTTAACAGCATCACCTCCGGTTAAACCAGTTGGAGAAAATACACCGTCGCCCTCGATACTTTTATTTATAGCATTTTGCATAGTCGCTAAATTTCGTTCCATTTTACTCCAAACTTCTTCATAAGTAGATTTAGTTTGTTCAATTTCCTGTTCAATTGCTAATTCATAAATTGTCTTTTGGCTTTTATTAGCTGCATCCACAATTTCTTTTATGGCCATATACATATTTTTTCACTCCTTAATGTAACTAAAGAATAATGAGCTTAGCTATATTGCTTAAATTTCCTAATTCCTCCTGGACATTACCAGGCAATAGCGTATCCAAAGCGAATGCATATAAATATTTCCTGTTTTCTTCTAAACTATGAAAGTTGTTTATTTCCACATCATATTGTTTAAAGATCCTGCGTAAGACAAATTCAAAGTCAGCTCTTTCAGAAATCGCAATAATAACTGGCAATGGCCCCTGCAGATCTAAACTAAATCCGTCAATTTCAACATGTTTGATTTCAATTAATCCACCGCCAACCGAAATCCCCATCGTTCTAATACTTCGATTTTCATCCTCTAAATATACATCTGCCGTATTTGGATGGCCAGCAGGACTATCACCTGCTTCTTCAATAAAGGTAATTTCAATTCCTTTAGATTCTGCTATTTCAATAGCATCTGGCACTTTGCTGTCATCGGCAGCAAATCCTAATATCCCAGCAATAATTGCAAAATCAGTTCCGTGACCTTTATGGGTTTCAGCAAATGATTCATAATACCTTACCACGACTTTTTTTGGAAGACCTTGAAATAATTTATTGGCTACCGTTCCAATAGCCAAAGCACCTGCAGTATGTGAACTTGAAGGACCTATCATTATGGGCCCAATCACATCAAAACAACTTTTGTATTTAACAACCTTTTTTTCTTTAATAGATGCTACATTCATGTTCATATAAGCACCCCCATAATTTATTATTTTTAATTACAGTTGAATCTAAGTTATTAAAATGACTGATTCAAAACAAGATCTAATTGAATGCGCTTTCATTCTCGTGTCAAATACACTTTTCCTTTTGATCACATACCTTTCTTAGAGTAATCATGTGAGTATGTCCAAATTTAAAAGGTTACTTACAATGTCATTAGGATTTTTGCAAAAAAACTAGGTTTGATACTTTCTCTAGAGGTAATAAATTCTTTCTCGACGCCCTCATTATAGCTTGTATATTTATGAGTACAATATTTTTTTATTTTTAGAAAGATTGAATAAACAGAATCTTGAATGGGTAATAGATTACACTTAGCATGTAGCAATTGTGTCCTTTGTTTGAAGCTGTATTAGTTAGTAGAAAAGCAAAAATAACACAGAGTTCCTTTCATTAACACATTGATTATATTGGAAAATCATTATAATGATACTTATATTATCCTTTGTTGAAACATTTAATTTTGGACATGAAAGCTGTTGTAATAAATGATTAATATAGATAGCAAGTAATAAATTAATGAACTATAAAATCATTTTTGAATATTAATCATTAATTTTGTATTAATATTCATTGTCAGAAAAAAGGAACTTCTTTTTTATAATCTTAACTTAAAGTGATATTTTGGTAATATCCCACAATTTACACCATCCCCTTTACAGTTATGGAAACCCTAATTAGATTTAAAAAGAGAGAAGAGCTCATCGATGCTCCTCTCTTTTTTATTTACTTAAGATTACTATTCAAATTGCTTATTGCATCTTTAAGCTGACTTTTAAATTATAAACTTTAATTTCCATACTTCTTTACAAGCCGATAAATGAAAAAAGTATATGTTCCTTCAAAATTAAGTTATAAAAGAGTAATGTTTTCCTGTAACATATTATTCATCCTTCTATTCACAGACAGTACGCTTCCACACTAAATAAAATCTCTCCGTAAACGTCCAATAGCTCTAAAATATACAAAAATTGAAGAATATGAAAAAAACACTCTTATGAGTGCCCTTCTTAGCAACTAAGTCCGCTGCAACTATTATCATTACCCCGATGAATTTTGCCTGTAAGAGGAAATTTTAAGTTCATATTTAATTATTAAAATAAACCGCACCAAAGTTTTCATTAAATCTTTTACACCAAACAGAAACCGAACCATATTCACTTACATCTATCCCTTCAGGAATTTCATAGTTTTGGTCTCCTTTATTTCCCTTTAATTTTCCTAATTCAATATACTGATAGTTTTTCACGTCTTCATTATTTTTTAAGCGATTTGTAGGAACTAATACAACTCGTACATCTGGCCCATTAGATGTTGCAAAATCAGAAAGTCGTAAAACACGTTTTCCATCCGCTAATTGGTAAATTTTTGCCGTTCCAGTTGTTTCATGGACACCGTTTTGAAACTGACCTTCCCTTATTACTCGATCACTTTGTTGCCTTACTTCAGTTGATTGTATCTCTGCTTGTGGCAATGATTCATTTACGTGCTTATCAATAAATAATTTCTCTGGTCGGAACAATGACCATAAAATCCCCAATACAATTATCAAACCACCTATAAGCCATACATATTTTCTTTTCATAAAGTAAAAAACCTCCTGTAACATACTGTGTAGTAGTATGTTAACAAGAAGGTCTTTCATTTTTCTAACGTAAATGTTACAAAAGTCTTTCAGCCGTCTTATTTTTTTACTGATGTGATGGGAAGAGTGAACCAAAATTCACTTCCCTGCTTACCATCTGCGCGATTCCGTACACCAATTTCCCCTTTGTGCATTTCAATCAATGATTTTGCAATAGCTAATCCAAGTCCGGAACCTCCAGATTGTGAACTTCTTGATCGATCTGTTCTAAAAAAACGTTCAAATACGCGTAATTGATCATTTGGAGAAATTCCCATTCCTTCATCCCGCAAAGTGAATTGGACCTGTTGAGTTGGTTTATTTTCCACTACAGTCAATTCAATTGTTCCAGAGATAGGAGAATATCGAATTGCATTATGTAATAAATTACCTATGACCCTTTCTATTTTACAAGGCATAATCAAAAGTCGAGGTAATGTATCAGGGACATCCAATTGCACATGGATTTGTTTGTTTCCTAATAAGACAGAATGTGACTCTAATACATCTAATAGAACTTTATCTAAATGTGTGAAACTTGGGTGAAAATCTACTTGCTCAAACTCTAACTTTGAAAGATCAAATAAGTCGTTAATTAATCCATTTAATCTTTCTATTTCTTTTAAAACCGTTGCTAAGTATTGCTTTTTCATTTCAGGATCTTCAATCAGGTTATCTTGTAATGCTTCTATCATCATTTGCATGCTAGTCATAGGTGTTCGTAAGTCGTGTGAGATATTGGTAATTAGCTCCTTACGAGAGTTTTCCTGTTCCTCTAACTTAGTAAACCCTTCTTCTAATTTTTTTGCCATCTGTTGAAAGGCTGTTGCCAATTCTTTAAACTCACGTGGTTCTTGCCCAATTATATACATCGTTTCAAAGTGTCTATCACTAAATTGTTTCGTCAATTTTATTAAATTTTGTATAGATCTCATGATAGGACGTGTCATTAACCAATAAATAAACGTTGAAATAATGAATGCCACAAATGCAATTACTGTTAATAACCGCGTTTGTTCCGGTTCAAGTAACATTTTCGTATCACTATACCATATAGCAATTACCATAATACTAGTACTTAATAGATTCATGAGTAACAATTGAATACGTAATCTCATGTTTCATTTCCTCCATTTGGCTCAAAGCGATATCCTATACCCCAAACCGTATGAATCCAACGATTCTTTATCGTATGCTTCTCGAGCTTTTCACGTAAACGACTCACTAACACGGTAACTGTGTTTGATGCCCCTTCATGTCCAAAATCCCAAATTAATTCAAGAAGCTGCGAGCGAGAAAATACTTGTTTTGGATGCTTTGCCATGAGATAAAGTACCTCAAACTCTTTCACCGTTAACTCCACTTCCTTATTACAAACAAGTACATATCTTGTCTTTGGATATATTTTTAAATCTGGAAACTCTATCACTTCCAATAAGGATTCTTTCGCTTGTATTTGTACATGGCTTCCTCTTCTTAGTATAATTTGAACCCTTAATACTAATTCACGAGGGGAAAATGGCTTTGTTAAATAATCATCTGCCCCCATTGTTAAGCCTAAAATTCGATCCCTTTCCTCTCCCTTAGCAGTTAACATAATAATAGGGACATTTGATTGTTGACGAATTTCCTCGCATAATTCCCATCCATCTTTTTTTGGCATCATCAAATCTAATATAATTAAATCTGGTTGATGTGTAAGAAATAAATCCCAACCTTCTTTACCATTTACAGCGGTATAAACTTCATATTCTTCTCTTTCTAAATACCGTTTGCATACTTCCCGAATATTTTCTTCATCTTCTACGATTAAAATTCTTTTCTTCATATACTATCCTCACTTCTTTTTCACCAATAACAAAAAAATTTTTTCTATTATCCAATAAAAATATCTTTATAGGTAAAGATATAAAAACTAATCACATAAATAAATCAGAATTCCACATTTCACCCTCGAAACGAATGAAAACTCGGAAAATAAATCATGTAATACAGATAGTAATCTTAACATCTGATTACTTATATGACTAGATAAGTATTTAAAATAGTAGTTTCTAAATCATATATAAATTAAAAGGAATGAGTCCGATTCAACATCGAACTCATTCCTTACTAGTAAGCTAAATTTTTGCATCTAACTTTTCAGATACAATTCATTTCCGGTTCTCTTTTCAAACTTAGCAACAGAACTGTTACCTATTACTGAACTCTTGATAGATTCCATGCTATAGTATCAGTCCCATTCTCTCCATTACCATATTTCATATAATCGATTAAATATCCTACCTTTAACTTATTACCATTAGATAGTATGTTCCATTGCTTATGGTGTCCAGTGAAATTCTTTGGATATGCATGATTAAATTTAAAAGTACTTGCGTTCTGTTTTTGATCTAAATGGATATAACTATCTTGAAGTTTTAAATATGCATAATCTGAATAAATAGGATTTTGAAATTTAATTAATACCTCTTCATCCTTTTTAATTGGTTTTCCAGGTTTAGGTTGACCTACTCTTTCAATAATTACATTCACTTTTTCATCGCTAGATTTTTCAGCCCAAAGATACTCCCATTTATTCCCTGCATGATGACTTCCCAAATAAGCTGTATTTCCATATGAAGCCACGGTATAAGGAACTCCTTCTGTAACAAATTCACCTGAATTATCTACTACATAATCTTCAAATTCTTTATTAGCTTTAATTTCAGTATCAATCTTTTGTGTAGGCGTTAGATTGTGTGCGTCATTGATTTCAAATGTAACTTTTCTGTGCACAGCAATTTCAGATTTAATAGGGTGTATATTTTCTCTAGACTCATATGTAAATCCATTTTCACGTTTAACCAGTGTTACTGTTTGTGACGGAGCATTCCATTTCTTACTATAAGTAGTAGGAATATCTTTACTCACTCCAAATAAACCAGGTAAAATTGTTGCCCTAATCTTTTGCGTCACAGAATCATAACTACCTTCTACTAATGTTGGGTGCTGTAGTTTTGCAAAAGCTCCGTGTACAGAGTCTTTATGTAAATAACCGCGATCTCCCTGTCCCGCTTTTAAATCGTTCAATGCATCAGTTCCATTATTAGCTGAAACCACTGATACGTTATTAGTACTTTTAGCCTTGTTTACAATATGATTTACTTTTTTCGTATCTATATTTACCTGTTGAAAAACTTCGTTATAGGATAAAACTGGCTTATCAGCAAGAGATTTGTCTTTAGGAGTATATACCCTAAACTTTGGTATATTTCCTATATCTGTTTCTAATTGTTCAGTAGCTGCATTTACTCTAGACTCATATCTCCCTGAATCCCCCAAATGCATAATTTCTTCACCTTTTTCAATAGATAAATCCATTGTACTTGTAGGTAAAACTTCAATCGAAAGAAGTTCCCCTTGTTCAACAGCTTTCAATTCATCCAAAGATAAGACAATATTCGCATCTGCTTGTCCTTCTAAACTGTCAATTACTACTTCTGTTTTATTCCGTCCACCTTTTTCTGTACTTAAATAGTTTGCTTTATAACGATCTTGTGTTGCCTTTACAGTATTAATAATTTTGTTTCCTAAACGAATATTAAAATGAGGCGAAACATTTTCAGCGGATGCTGTTCCTACATTCTTATATTCCAAATGTACACGTAATTTTGCTGCGTTCGCTGTATCCACAGTTGTTGCAGTAGACCAATCAAAATTATTTGTATAACTCTCCGTTTCCGTAGTTGTTTTTGAATATCCGTATCCCACATTTGCTGAAACACTTCCGGAAGGAACAGGACCGGCTGCTGAGCCTTCTACACCACCTGAACCACTTAAACCTACATTAAATGAATGTTGTGTAGATACACTTTTTTCCCATCCTCTACTAACTGATCCACCATTATTATCCGTAATGGTTGCAATAGGAATTACTTCAATTCGTTTGACACCAATTTGCAAATTCGGCATGTTGGCAACTATCGGATTGAAATTAGTATCAGAATCGTTGTTATAATTCTCAACCTCATACATATCAGTAAAAGGATCACCATCCGTATTTGCATTCATAGGATTCGATATAAATTTTGGTTTCCCTTTATCCTTCTCGGGATCCCATGCTTTCGCTTCATTTTTTCCAGTTTGTGAATTGAATTCAATTTTATATCCATTAATCTCTAAGTCGTTGGAAATACCATCTTTATCCCAATCGTTGTTTGCCATTTCAATGTTTTGTGTAATGAGTGAACCTATTTCTCCATCAGATCCGAGCGTGAAATTCTTATCTTCTTTTTTTACATCTGCATTCTCTTTGAATATTTCAACTGTACCTCCTGGATTCGGTTGTTTTACATCTGCTAAAGCAGGAGATGCTAAAGTCAGTGCCATCGATACACTACCTAATACACTAATTGCTGGCTTCAATTGTTTCATTGTTATTTTTCCTCCTTTGTTTCTAGATCCATTAGAACACCTACTAGTAAGATTAATTTCATCATATATAACAAATCTTTCTTTTCTCTCTCATAACTGTTAAAAAAGTCTCTCGTAAATATTACAAAACACTTACAGAGTTTTTAAAAGCCATAAAATATATATATGAAACATCAAAAAGCCGTAATATGAAGAATCAATTACAATATATACAAAAAAGCAGCTAGCCAAAGCTAACTGCTCACTAACTTACAAAATTTCAGTAAAAGAATGTATTAATTTTGAAGTGTGCAAATTGGGAGAGTGACTTCAACTATAGTCCCCTTATTCACTTCACTCTCAATAAATACCTTCCCCTGGTGTGTTTCAATAATTTTATAACAGACCATTAATCCTAAGCCGATTCCCTCTTCCTTAATACTGTAAAAAGGTTCTCCTAAATATGGTATACGTTCTTTTGGAATCCCACATCCTTGATCGATAAAGCGAATCCTTATTTGATTATTATCAAGTTTATCAAATTGAATCAAAATTTCTCCTCCTGTTGGCATGGATTCAATTGCATTTTTTATAATATTAACAAATACTTGTTTTAATTGATTTCCTTCACATGGAATCAGTGGAATACCAGGTGTAAAATCAATTCTAATTTTTATATTATTCATCATTGCTTGAGGTTGCAGTAGCATTAAAACTTGATCCATTAGCACACTAATATCATTAGGTTGTATCTTTACCACCTGTGGTTTGGCTACCGCCATAAATTCATTAGTAATACTTTCTATACGCTCAATCTCTGATGATACTATATTTATATAACCCCGATTATTCTCAGTTTCCGTTGATTTTAGTAATTGCATAAACCCTTTCATTGCGGTTAATGGATTATTAATTTCATGAGCCATTGCAGTCGCTAATTGTCCTACGACAGCAAGTTTTTCAGATTTCCGTAGTAATTCTTCTGTTTTTAGCCGTTCAGTGATATCACGAGAAATACTTAGGAAAACTTTTTTACCATTTAAGTTAAAAACACGGACACTAAACTCAGTTGTTATTATTTTTCCTGTTGGAAAAACATATTCATCTTGCAAAGTGAAGGAAGTTTGTCCCTCTCTAATTTTTTCTAACAACCTTACAATCATTTTAGAATCTTGTGGTACTACATTTGGAAATGGTAACGAGAGCAGCTCTTCTCTACTATATCCAAATCTTTTACAACCAACAGGGTTTACCTCAATGAATCGACTTGGAACATGATTTTCATTCAGCTCTACTACATATACTGCATCAGTTGCTTGTTCGATTAGTGCACGGTACTTCATTTCACTATCTTTTAATTGTTGGTGTAATCGCTGTCGTTCTCTTTCTGCTTGTTTTCTTTCAGAGATGTCTCTACATATTGCAGATAAAGCTATCACATTTCCTCTTACGTCTAGTATAGGAGAAACTGTCAGACTGACATCAAGAAGACTTCCATCGTTACGTCGTCTAACAGTTTCTAATCTGGTAACTACGGATTCCCCTGTTAGAATTTTCTGAATATTTTTAAGTGATTCTTCCATTAAGAAATCTGGTACACAGGGTAATCTCTTACCTATGATTTCTTGTAATGACCATCCAAATATCTTTTCATAAGCTTTATTTGCTTGTAAAATATGCCCTTCTCGATCAGAAATGGTAATAGCATCTACATTATGCTTTATAAATGATTCTAGTAATTCTTTGGTAGCTCTTAATTCTGATTCTACCTTTTTCCTTTCGGTTATATCGACTATAGAACCAACAACTTCCATAACTTGTCCATTTCGTTTAATCGGCCTAAGTGCAATAAGAATAATCGTTTTATCATCTGGCCAGGGTAATTCGAATATAATTTCTTTCCCTTCCCATGCCTGAAGATAATACTTCATCAATTGTGGAACTAAATGTGGTGGAACAATAGAAGCATCAATAGTCCGTAAGCTTTTCCCTACCACCTGTTCAGAATAAAATCCTTTTTGATAATAAAACTGTCCATCACATAAAGTGTGTATAAAGTGCTTACCCACTTTTTTAAATTTAAAAATCCCTCCTTGAAGCTCATGTACGGTATCTGTGAGTTCTTGCTTGGATTTTTTTAATTCCCGATTCATTTTAGATAAGTCCTGTGTTAAATAATATAATCTCTGGTAGGCTTCCATAAGAAATAGCCCAATTAAAAGCCCTAAAGCTATATATAATAAGCCTCCAGTGTAAAGTAACTTAGTATTAAAGAATACACCAACTAACCACTTTATTCCGACAAAAACAAAAAAATATAAAGATGCACTTTTAAAAGGATGAAGGTTTTTAAAATATGTTTTAAAAGTAACCAATAGGATACCCAAACCTAAATAAGCAATCACAGGAGGTTCCCAGTAACCTCCAATGTAAAAGATACGCATTATAATAATGCTAATTAATGTAATCCAACCAGCAATGCGACCAAAGTAAATAAAAGATAGAATAAGAGGAACAACTCGAAGATCGTAGGAAAATCCCATGTATGGAAAAGAAAAGAGCATCAAAGTAACTGCAATAATCCCTCCATAGAATTTTTCGAAATATCGCCTGGAATGAATCAAAAACACTTGAATAAATATCGCTGCGCTAACTAATAAAGAAAAAATAGAAAGATTGATAAAATAGTCTTTAATAATCATGTAATGTCCCTCCTTGCATTAAAGATATATTCGACAAAAAAACTGAAAATCCTACAAATAGTACAAACAGTTCAGGTGTAAAAAATATAATTCCCTACATGACAGTACATGTAAATAGTATCATTTTGATTCAAATCGAAAACCAGGGAATCTTCCATTTGAACCTTCAAACACCCCAAAAATAAGGTGTTTATTCTCTCTTTTTATTTAAATGTTTTTTATAAATTAATCAATTCCTTCACTATTACAATTCTTCAAATTCCTCAATTTCGGCTTTTCGCTTTAAAAATATTGCAATATCTTTATTACAAGTTGCTCTTTTAATGTATTTGCAATCTTTTGGTTAAGCCATACACATAAAGCAACCAGCACCTTGATTTAATATTCACTTTTTTGCTGTACAAATTCTTTTGCTTTAGCTAGGTGTTCTAGGAAATAAGGAGCCTTATGCCGTTCAATTTTTCACTTAACTTGGTGTCTAATTTAGTGTACCATCCCTATGCCCATTAACTTAAGAAAATAGATTCACCCCCAAACAAAAAAATGAGCTTTTCTGTTAAAAATTAGCACAAAATTTCGTTCTGGGGGTATTTGTTTTTCTTAGCTTGATAGCGATGTGTACCATCCCCAATTAATGCATTTTTTGGGTTCAGTTCATTATATTTTCTACTTTGTCTTTATACACAACATATTCTTTCCCATCCACTACTGCTACCACCGCAAATTCATCATTTGGATTGAATGAAAGCCAGTCAGCCCACATGCTTGTACTAGCACCTCCACTCCACATATGATGAACAGTGTTTTTAGTTAAATTCATAACTTTATAAGACGCATTTGGTGCATTTGTTCCAGTCTTTATTTCAAAAGTGTATGCGTTATGGATTTTTTTATAAAAGTAAAAAACGTTTGATGGACGAAGTAGATTCATAAAATCCTGTTCTTTCTTCTCTGCAATTTTTATGCCTTCTAGTAATGTGACAACATCTGTTCTTAATGTTTTCCAACTATCTTTAGCTGAATTCAAGTTAGGCTTTAAAAATTTATATCTATTTTGATCAGCTTTTTCATCAGCTTTATCAATATGCCCCAGTACACCCGAATATTGAGAGTCTAAATCATCCCATTGTGTGGACATATAAGTAAGAGCAGTAATAGCACTATCAATCGTACTATGCATATCACTAATATTATGAAATGCAACTCCGACTACACGATTTAATGTAATTTTATAATCTACAGTTTTACGTAATTCTGCTAAAGCAGGCTCTAATCGACCTAAATTATCTCTAGCAGTACCTATCATTATGCCACCAGAAATAAGCGTGGGGATAAAAGGTATTTTCACCATTATTAATCCATCAGATTCTAATTTCTTATAATAGTTTACTTGTCCAAAAACTTCATCTAAACGCTTTTGATCAGTCTCCACATCAGCTCCTTGGTTTTTTAAAATCGATTGCAAGGTCTCTTTATGGCTTCCAAATACTCTAACATCTTCTCCAATAGCGTTTTTAAATTTAGTTAATTCTTCTATTAATGCTTTTGCAGACTTTTGATTTTGTTGAATTCCCCCCCTTAAATCAGTAATCCCCTTTTTTAAAGTATCCCCATTTCCATTATTGATCGCCTCTACTAATGTTTCATAATAATTTTCAAGCTTTGTATCGTATTCAATAATGCCGGTCAATGTATCTAAAAGCTGTTTTTTTAATTTTGTATTCCATGTAACAGCATGTGCTCTTGCATTCTTTTGATCCTGTACAATTTTACTAGGTAAATCTGCATACCCATTAATAGAAATTCCTTCAAAACTCACATCCGGATTATTAATTAGCAAATAAGAATATTCATTCATAGCTTTTGCAAATAACCCAGCATCTTGTACAGTTTTTTTCATCTTTTCTTCATTTGCTGAAAGAGACATATCTCCAGTGTTCGTTTGTTCAGTTTCAATTGCAAAGGTTGCTACTGGTGTGACTGCATAGGTAGTTGTCATAATTAAAAATGCTGATACAGCCAGTATTTTATAAGGTTTTTTTTTCATCTTTTCTTATTCCTCCTGTATAGAGTTTGATTTCAAGTCCTATTCTTATTAAAAGACGATGTAGTTGCATAGATTCAATATTATTAAGCAAATCTATATAACCTGTCCTCTATTAATCGATTCTGTTACAAATTTTAAAAAACAAGTAAACTACATGGCTATCTTTTTATTTGGATATAACTTATATATAAGTGAAAGGCGAAGTCTTTAATGAGACTCCGCCTTTTTAATATATAAGGATTTATTAATTAACGCTTTACTGTTTAACAGTGTAATCATAGACTCTCTATGTTATGGTTCACTTTGCAACAGAATTAATATTTCCCTATTTTTGTGGAGTAACAGTTTCCACTTTTAATTCCTTTATCCCTTCTTTTAATGTAACAGCATCTGTTCTTAATGTTTTCCAACTGTCTTTCGCTGCATTTAAATTAGGTTTTAAGAATTTAAATTTATTTTGATCCGCTTTTTGAGCTGCATTCTCAATATGCCCTAGAACGCCCGAATATTGAGAATCTAGATCATGCCACTGCGTGGACATATAAGTAAGAGCGTTAATAGCATCATCAAGTGCCTTGTGCATTTCATTAATATTACTATAAGCAACTCCAACTACACGATTTAATGTTACTTTATAATCCACGGTCTGACGTAATTCTGCTAATAAAGGCTCTAACTTACCTAAATTATCTCTTGCTACTCCTACTATAATACCGCCAATTATCGGTAGACCCAAAATAGCACCCTTCATTACATTAAACCCATCAGATTCTAATTGTTTATAATAGTTTACTGATCCTAATACTTCTTCTAGACGCTTTTGATCGGCTTCAACATCTGCACCTTGGTTTTTTAAAATCGACTGCAAGAGATCTTTATTGCTTCCAAATGCTCTAACATCTTGTCCAATAGAGTCTCTTAATTTAGTTAATTCTTCTATTAGTTGTTGTGCAACCTTTTGATTTTGTTGAATTTCACCTCGTAAATCTGTAATCCCTTCTTTTAAAGTTTCTCCATCCCCTGTATTAATCGCCTCTACCATTGTTTCATAATAATTATCAAATGTTGTATCATATTCAACAATACCAGTCAATGTATCTAAAAGCTGTTTTTTTACTTTTGTATCCCAAGTAACAGCATGTGCTCTTGCATTCTTTTGATCTTGTACAATTCTACCAGGTAAATCCACATATCCATTAATAGTAATTCCTTCAAAGTTCACATCTGGATTTTTAATTAACATATAAGAATAGGCATTCATAGATTTTGCAAATAAACCGGCCTTTTGCAAGGTCTCTTTCATTCTTGCTTCATTTGCAGAAAGAGCCGTATCTCCATTGTTCGTTTGTTCAATTTCACTTGCAAAAGTTGTTACTGGTGAAACTACATTAGCGGTTGTAATAGTTAATAACGTCGATACAGCGAGTAATTTGTAAGGGATTTTTTTTATCATTTCATTTTCCTCCAATTTAGGTTTTAATTTTCAGTTCTATTCCTGTTTAAAAGCAATATCTTTTGAAATGAATTCTGCATCTTTATGAATATCATTCCAACTTTCTTTAGCGGCTTTTAAATCATCCGGTATTAAAGAGAATTTGTGGTCTTGCATAGAATCGATATTATCCAGTAAATCTGTATAATTTGCGCCCATTGTATTCCATTGCTTTTGAATATTTGTTAGAGACAAGATCGCTTGATCTACAGTCTGATATAGATATGCCAATGTTTCTTTCGCGTTAGTAAGCGAAAGAACTGCTTGATTAGCACGATCTGCTTTCATACTTAACTCTCCGATTTTGTTAGAAATTTCGTTATAGGAGTCCATATGCTTAGATGCCGTGACACCCGCCGCAGTTCCTAGACCGATACCAGCTGCTCCAAGAGCTGAAAGTCCACCGACAACAGCTGGTGTTGCTGTACCACCAGTTACAACAATTACAACTGCTCCTCCAATAGCTGCAATAACTAAAATAGCTGCTCCCAATCCACCACCAATTGACCATGCTAATACATCATCAAAATGTTTTTTCTGAGTAGAACGAAGTTGCTCAATTTCAGCTTGAAGTTGTGGAATCGTTGCCTGTTGACCTGCTAATATTGCAGTTAATCCACCTTTGCCATCTGGACCACCAACATTATTTTTAAAATCTGTAGAATTTTGATATAGTTTCCCTTTGAAGTCTTGTAGCATCTTAATTACATCTGTAACCTCTTTTGAATTTGTATTAATTGTAGTAATTAAATCATTTATGCCCTCTTTTAGACCTGCCTTATCTTTCTTTTGTACAGTATCTACTAAAGTGTCGTAATAATTTTGAAATTGTTCATCGTAATTTACAATATTACGAGCTGTTTTTTGAATCTGTGGCTTCGCTTTATCTAACCAATAATTCGCATTGATTCGTGACAGTTCTTGATTAAGGTGAATATTTTTGAGCAACTCCCCTCCTTCTGATCCTAAATCGATATTAGATAAATTTACATTCGGTTGCTTAATCATTGTTTTTGCGTACAAATCCATTACAAGAATATGAGACCCTGTTTCAGCCAATGCTTTCTTCAGTCCCTCGGGACCTAAAGCATAATTGCCTACTTTTTGTTCTTGAGCGGTCGTTTCTTGTGCAAATGCATGAATAGTGTTACCAGTAGTAGCAGTTATAACCGTTGCCAGAGTGGCTAAAGTTAGCACTTTGAATGGGAATTTTTTCATAACTATTCTCCTTCTTTCGCTAGATTCTTATAATCTTTATAGTTTTTTCAAAAACGTAATATCAAAATTTATATACTTGTTCTTCAAGGTAACTTATTACATTTTTTAATTGTCTTAATGTATCTTTTTGAGACTGCTCGTTAGTTGCATCAACATTAGTAGATAATTTTGTAATGTTATTTTTTATTAGATCCAAATCTTCTTTATAGCGCTTTAGTAGGTCAAGTTCTACATCTACTTGGTTTGCAAACGTATGCAAATCATTTTGTGAAAGAAGAAGCATTGATTTTTGTAAGTCTGCTATTGATAGTTTCGTTGTTAAATCATATATTTTTTGGTTTTGTTTCTCTAAGTCATCTAAATATGCTCGCTGCTCTGCTGTTAGTTTATTTACTTCTGCGAAGACACCAAATGTTTTCTTAATCTTTTCAGTATCAATGGCTTTCATCAGGTCATATTCTTGCGTTTTTGCGGCTGCAGCTGCAGCTATTTCACCTTGTTTGCTTTTCTCAATTGCTTCACGAGCTGCTTTTTTGGCCGATTCAATCTCTAGAGCAGTTTTACCTTGTTCTGTCGCTTCTTGCGCCGCTTTTTTCTCCGCTTCTAGAATAGAGTTGTTAATTTCTTTTCCTTTGTTATACGCTGCCATCCCTGCTTGAGCAGCCGGTTCAATAATTTCTTTTGAAAGACTATAAACTTCTTTGAATATAGCAAATCCCTGCTCATTTAAAGCTCCTGGTATTAATGCAATTTGTTGTAAATCATTTTGAATTGCTTTTTTGGTATTTAATATTTCATTTTTTAACTGATCTATTTTTCCTGTTCCATCTGTACCTAATATGCCTTGCGCAGTTGTCACATTAGTATCGAAATCTTTTAATTTTTTATCAAGCTGTAATTTTAGATCTGTTAATTCATTAATTTGTCGTTGCGCATTTTCTTGATTCGTCATAGCCATTTCTTGAAGAACTTCAAGTCTATCCGAAAACCCTTCTCTATCTTCTTTATTGTCTACATACGATTTTAATGTCGGGTAATAGCTATTAAATTTCGTTACAAATCCTTTACTTTTTGAATTTAATAGAATTAACTGTGGATAGAGTTCCGATGACCATTCCTTCATATCTTGTTTAATTAGGAATTGATTGGTATTTAAAGCTGAGACTTCCTCTAGCTGTACATTAGGACTCATTAAAGATTGATCAATATACGTTTGGATTAATTTAGATTGCGCACCTAATTTTCGTAATGATGAAGAAATATCCATGCTTTCCTGTTGAGTTTCTGCTTGAACGATTGGTGCTGCGAGAGTATTGATAGGAATAGTTGCTCCAGTTACAATGGATGTTATTAAAAATCCTGTCATTATTTTATTTTTCATTCCGTACACTCCTTTACCATTGTTTTTTATAACTTGATTCATATAACTTGTACGCCCTAGCGCTAGGCTCTCTCCTTGCACACGCATGGGGAATGGGAAGTCTTTCGGATAGGGTGTTATCGTTATTATTTACTTCTAAGAGGATCTAAGGATTTTACTTCCCTCTCATTTAGATACTCTATTTTTCAAATAGTAAACGATAAAAATTCATCAGCTATATTTGAATTAGCTGCCCAATAAGTAGTAAAATATTATTTCCCCCTTAGAGCTGCTGTTTAACTTACAGATCCGTGAAGATAGATAACCATTGCTTCTAGAGTTAATCCTGTCATGACCTTTTTTTAATATCAATTTCATAATATGGTTTTTAGTTTTGTCAGCAATAGCCTTACAAGACTACAAAAGATGAAATTATACTGTACATTGCTTATACTTTTATTGCGGAATAAATTCACTTTTGCTATGTAGAAACTTAAAACCCATTTTTACAAAAATACTACTTTTGAGATTCTAAATACTTAAAAATAAACTGATTATTAAGAAAATTACCCACAACATAATGTTACTTGCAAATTTAATAACCTCTATCTCTATTAGCTTGCTCTTCTCCCTTCTATGTGGTCATACCAGTTATGTTGTTCATTAAAACATTAAATTTCCAATGCGTAAATAGCAAAATTTTGTCGATTGAGCTCGATAATTTAACTATTAAGTAAAAATACGAGTCTAATTAATTATACTAATATAATTAATTAGGGATTACAGCTCTGTAATTGTAATGATTACAAATTAAAGTGTATACGGTTAGTAAATAACCATTTTAGCTCAACCAAGCAATTTTATTTTTAAAAAAATACTTATAGAATAATTTAATAGGTTTTTTTATACTTTTTTCCCTTTATTTAGTTATGTATAATTGCATATAATATAGATATATCAAGTGATATATGTTATATTATTAAACTTTATGTAATAGTCCCTAATATCACTATTATTAAATACTTAACATGAAGATATTAATCTATAAACTTATTCCTCGTTATAACTATGGGTTTTAAAATATAAAAAAAGCCGCAAAGCTTTCTCGAAAAGAACCTTTGCAGCCTTCTGTTTTTTTATCTCCTTAGAAAAATAATGGATAGTGTACTCTTTAAAATTAACAACATGTTATAAATCTTACCCTTGTCCTTTGGCTTCACTAAATGTTTCATGGACTCTTCAAGATCTATTTGAATACATATTCCTTTTCTAGATCAATCACATACCCTTTCTAGAGTAAAAGAAACAGTATGCTCAAGTTTTAGAGTTACTTGCGCGTATATTAAAGTTTTTTCACAAGAAACTGATACTAAGCTTATATTACGGTATATTTTTCACGATACTGTCTAGGTGTCATGTTAGTTGATTTTTTGAAAACCCTTGTAAAATAACTTTGGTCGTTAAAATTAAGCCAAGCACAAATATCTGATAGTGGATATGTAGTGAGTGTTAATAATTTTTTTGCTTCTTCCACTCGTTCCCTTTGAATAAATTCACTTAAAGGAATTCCCACTTCTTTTTTAAATAATTTAGATAAATAAGTAGGCGTAATATCCAAATGATTAGCGAGTTCATTGAGAGATATTCCATCGTAAACATTTTTACTAATATGGTTCATACATGTAGTAACCGCATTTGAAAATTTTTGCGCATTGAATTCTTTCACTCGATCTGCAAAAGTACGTAAGGCATCTCCTGACAATCGCCTTACAGAGTCCACGTTCTCTAGTTGTTCCATGGTTTGGATATACAAAATACTAAGAGCAAAAGCAATGTCTGGTGGGAGATTACCTTCTATCGCATATCGAGTAGCTAAAGTAATCGCAATAATCCCATGGTTTTTTTGGTTTCTGAGTGGATCCGCTGTTAAAATTAATTCAGTATCTTCCTGCGAAACTGCATACATATATTGCAACAACTTCTTTTTATTTCCCTCTTTGATTGCTGAAAAATAATTATGTACTAATGCCATGTTGTGAGTTTTTGGTTTATTTTGTTGACGTTTTAAAATATATAGATCAGGTTTCACAATTTTATAGGGAACTTCCTCTAACACTTTATTTTTTTCTACAACAATATCAACATCTAACTTTTCATTGAAAATCATGTAATGCAATAAAATTCCCATATCAATTAAAGAAGCTTTTTTAACCTCAGGTAGAGATTGAAAATAGGTTAGTCTTTCTTGAATATTATTATTTGAGTTAAATTCTTTTCGAAGTTTAAAGGTTACATCATCCGATCCCTTTGGATATATAGTGGGGCCAATTATTATAGTCCCTTTTATATAATCATGATTTTCTATATGAATTAGGATGAAATTTTCAAGATAACTGTTACATCTGAAAAGTGGCAAATTATAGGGATCATTTTCTTGATAAATGTCACTAAGATGTTCTTCTTTAGAAGAATAAAAAGGACTACAAATATCCTCAGAATTAGAATGATATAAGATTTTTTTGTCTGTGGATAAAATGTGAACAGGTACATTAAAGGCTTTATGTGCGAGATCACACAAGTGTTGTATATCGATAGAATTATTCATTACCTTCTCCTCTTAATTAGATTACTGATAAATTTTTACATCGTTCCTGTATAGGTTCATAAATTATTTTTCGTCAGGTATAACTCACGACAAAATATTACTATAAAATATCAAATTAGTACAATTCACGACAAAATATTACTATATTTTTTTTATGAAAATCATATATTATTTATTTGTAAGTAGCATCTAAATATCAGAGTAGTTAGGAAAAGTGTGAAAGAAATAGATTCTTTTCTTATAATTTTCTCAACGACAATGAAATGAGCTGAGGTCGTTTCTTAATTCTCCAAGATCTAATCATAGAACTTGGGAAAACAGTGAAGAACCTACAAAATACAGAAACAAGGGATGATTGGAGTATACAACTCTAGTAAGTAATAGCTTCTTGCTAATCCTGCGAAAAATCTAGCCTTTGCGGATACATTGCCAGACGAACTAGAATATGCCCCAGGTACATTACAAATAGTAGGCTAAACAGTGACAGATACAATTCGATACAGACAAAAGTAAATTTAATGTAGGAAAAGAAAACGAAGAATTTTGGGATGTGACACATACAGAGTGGCATACAATGGTACTCCATGCGAGGGACAAGCTGGAAAAAAGATTAAAAATACAGTGAAAGTCCAAGGAGATACTGTATCACCGTAAGAACTAACAGCCAAAAATTCAATCACTTGGACAAACTGAGATTAAAAAAAAAAAGTGGATGCTGCAAATTCGAATATAAAACTGATAAACTGCTGTATTCCAAATTTTTGACAAAGATAATAAAGAAGTCGAAAATTTAACAGCAGATGAAAATGATAAAGCTATTTCTGAACCACTGTGCTTCGGAAAATTCACGTTGGAAGAAATTCAAGCACCAAATAGGTCTACGTTATTTAAAGATCTAATTGAGGGAAAGGTCTTATCATCAGTACAAAAATAAAAATAGAAAACACAAAAAGCGAATGGAATATTAAAAATACTGACGATATAGTGCCAACTATTTTTATCTAATTGGCACTATATTACTAGTCGCAACATTAGTTTTAGTTTCCGCAAAAGCGGAAGAAATAAATAGATTCAAAAATTATTAGGGATAGCAGCGGTGACACAACATATAAATATTTTTTTATATGTTGTTAATCTTTGTAGTATCAATCTTTATGCTATCTAGCTTTATTACTCCATCACATAAACATATTATTTATTTTCTAAGTACAATGGCTATTACTTAACAAAAACAACACCCCTAATTAAGAGATGCAGTCACATAGATCCAAATTAATAGTAGACATTAGACACTTATTTCACAGTAAATTGACCTCAAAATAATAGTTACTGCAATATCAGGATTTGTTTATTCTATAACAAAAGAAATGTCACTTAAGCATTCTTTGTATGCTACTTTTAATTAATATATATGACACCCTTAATTTTCCACTCTATTTTTAGTTAAGAATCAAAATACTGAAGCCAATGAAATTGTATTACATTGGCTTCAGTATTTCAGATTTAAAATTACGAATAAAAACAAAATAACGTTTAAACACCCTTTTTTCAATCGTGTGAAATTTAATCCTTATCGATACATATGACATTCACACGACCGCTAAAAACCCTTAAAAAGCAATCTGAGAGTCCGTTTTTCTGATTCACAATCATTTTTTAAAAATTTATGTGAAAAATCAATATTTAGTAAATCTTATTATCCGAGACACAATTATTGCCGTAATCAAGATAATAAGGGCGGTTATCAAGCCAGATTCTCCAATCCAAATCTCAGTTTGATACCCTGTACTTGCACGTGCGAAAGGTCCTTGAATAATAGCATTCCAAGTAGCATGGATAATAACCGAAGGCCAAATGCTACCTGTGATAAGTCGTAAACAAGCTGTAATATAACCAAATGGTACAATACAAAGATAGATACCCAGTACTGAAAGAACGACAGATGGTCCCCCTACATATAGGCCAGCAACAACTATTGGAACATGCCACGTTACCCAAATCAATCCACTAATAAGGATAGGCCGTGAAAACTCTGCATCGACTAGCCTTGTGAGCATATAACCTCGCCAACCCATTTCTTCTCCCAAAACTGGGATTAAGTTAAGCAAACTTCCGAAAATACCGCTCAATACTACTAGATAAATGAAACTGAATGGTGCCGTTACATACTGAAGTCCAAGTCTAACATCTTCACTAAAAAGGCAGCTGCTTCACCACGAGTTGTTGTCCCTTTAGGATTAAACTCATTATTTCCAACACCTGTAACTACCTTTAAGCTATATAACCGCTGAACTGGCTGTTTGTATGTAATCAAATGTTGATCTGTAAATGGTAATGCGACTAATTTACCTGTAACACCTTTATACTGTAATGCGTTGTCACTCATGATAGATGCTTCTTCACGTGTGATAGATGCGTTAGGATCAAAAATCCCTCCGCCACGACCGTTAATAATTCCTGCACTTGCACTACGTTTAATACCGCTATGAAGTGATGGATGCGCTTTGTTAATATCTACAAATGACTTATTTCCTTCTGGTAGCTTTAGAGCATTTGAGATTAATGTCGCAAACTCAGCTCTCGTTACATTACGATAAGGCGCAAATACACCATTTCCTTCACCGTGCATAATTCCTAGGCTGTTCAGCTTACGAATATGCCCTTCAAACCATCCACCTGTAATATCATCTTTTGGTTTTTGCACTTCTTTATTTTGCACATTATAGTTTATCTTAATCCAACTTGGGTTATAGAAAATCCACTCATCATTACCTATTTTATACCAACCATTTTTAACTGCTAATACTTTGTAACGATCTCCGTCTGAAGCTTTACGAACAATATGATGCTCAAGTCCTACGCCACTACGTACGTTTATACCGTCACCATTCACTACAAGCTCCATATTAGGTTCAGCTGGATTATATTCATTTGAATCAAATAGCTCATCTCTTTCTTGTAAAGGCGAGTCAATTTGCGCATTAACATTTGCATACCATTGAATACCTTGTACGAAGCCAGTCCAATTCCCACGCGAAATTAAAATATCAGGACAGTTTTTTCCGCTCCATTGTTGATGCCTGTAAATGTGATCCGCACTAATACCTTCTTTGTTCATTAAATAACCTGCAAGTCGTTTTGCATTCTCTAACGCTTTATTGTAATCTCCATCTTGGTTAACTGAAATTTCGATACCGATAGACTCTCTATTTCCTGAGCCATCGCCATCTCCTGCATGCCATCCATTTTCATTTGTTGGTAAGTGCTGATAAATTTGTTTGTCGTCTACAGTAAAATGCCATGAAGCTGTTCGGAACGTACCTTCCGTTGCTTGTTTATACAAATATTTCGCATGATTTTCAGCATTCGCACCACGGGCTGTGTTTGCAGTCTCATGAATTGTAATGTAGCGTGCTTTCATCGGATTAGCAGGGCGAATATCAGGATTTCCTGCTGGAACAATCCACTCTACAAATGGAGTACCTGCAAGTGTTCCATATTTCTTTGTAGTCATCGATGCACTATACTGAATAGCTCTTGGCTTTTCAACCGGCTTCATTTCGCGAGTAGAACCATCATTTCGGCCGTCTACATGTTCAAATGCCTTTTCAATGTTTGAAATAGCTTCATCTTCTGCTACTTGACCTTTTTTAGCTTCCTTCATTTTATTTAGTTCTTCTGTTTCATCATGTTTATGCTTATATTCTTCTAGAAGAATTTTCTCATTCTCTGATACTTCCGCTTCGTTAATTTGCATGTGATCTGGAGTTTCTAGATTGAAATTCGAATAACTTAATCCGCTCGTTCCACGTTCCCCTTGTGCGATACGAAGTTGATCCGTTTGAAGGTTTTTGCTCTCTTCTGCTGATATCGCTAAAGGTGCACTCCCTAACATTACTAAACTTGTTGATAGTGCAATTACTCTTTTTTTAATTATCTTTTTCATTGCTGTAATCGATACCCTACACTGTTCGTGTAAGTATCTCAACCTCCCTTTATTTTCTCATTAGTGACAGACTATGAATCTACTATGTATAAAAATATGTTTATTTCGCCTTTTTGTAAACACTTCATTTTACCCCCAGCAGGTGAATGATAGTTTCTATAAAATCCCTTAACAGACATTATTTTATAACCAATTGCAATTGCCGTCAAAAACACTTATCCCCTTACACACTACTACTTCTCAAAAAATAGATTAGGATACCTTTTACTGATTTTCTTCACCAAGAAGGACCTTTACGTTTTTTCATAAATACTATGTATCTATTAATTAGATCCTGATTTAATGTAATTTCCCTATTTGAAAATACTAAGCTTTTCAATTTTTCGTTATAATATAGTTGTCATCTTTTTACATTGAAAGGAGTTTTTATATGGAAGAAATTGCTCATATTTTACTCACTAATATTGATACATTAAATGAAGAAGACCAAAAAATTGTAAAGAAACTAGTTAATAAGTTAAAATCTTTTGCTCATGCACCACTAAATAAAAATCACTGCTTACGTATGAAACCTTTTATTGAATCTGAAGGAATAACTAGACTCGTTGCCAATACAGTACACTCTTACCAATTAGATTTAATGCCAAACAATCAATTTGCTATGTATGATGTTATTGGCTATTACTACAGCATAGCATTATTAACATGTTGTGTAGTATTTGAAAAAGGCGATTTCAAACACATCTACTCTGTATTAGAAAATGAAGTGACAAAAGAAAACGAAAAGAATGTTCTAGTATCAGAGCGTGGCGGGGAAAATTACTACGTTATGGCACGCATACTTAAATTTTTCAAGAAAGATGCTAAAGACATAGAAAGTTTATTTTCACAATTAATTATTCTAGATTAATTAATTGTGAAATATCACTACATACGAAACAAGGAGGATGAGTATGAGTATGCTACGAATAGAAAATATGGAAGATGATGAAGTTTTCCAATTTCTAGCTGGCACTTTCCATCAAGATACTTTCTACGAAGAAGCACTTAAAGAATTATTAGAAGAGGCACACAAGGAATATTTACAAGACTCTATTGTTTTTCTATCTAAATTTCTAAAAAATGATTATAGCATTGAAGAAAAACAAGCGTACATTCGATATTCAGCAGATGGGATATATTTTGAAGGGCTAGAAATCACACCGGTAGAATGGCTTGAAAACATAGTTGAAATATTAAAACAAACCATACAAGTTTATTAGATTATACATTAAAGGGGATGACCTAATTGTTAAATACGATCGTTTATGATAAAGCGAAGTACCATTATCAAGGTGATTTCCCTGAGGACTTACCAATTGATCAAGCTTTTGTACATACTGGTATGTTTTTAGGATGGATACTTGAACATAATTTATTTAGTGAAGAATTTGAAGAAGAGTCTCAAGACGAAATTAATCAGTTTAAACTTAAACAAATGACTGGCACAGAAATTTATATGAACTGGGATGGCGTTTTAGCAGACGACATGTTAAATGATGAGGGCAACCAATTCGCAAAGTACTACTTTAACCATGACGAGGACTGGAAATATATAAATGATTACAGTGATGTTTTTATAGACGAAGGCGAAACTCTCTACCATGTGCAAGATACTTGGGAAAACTATTTCAAATTAAAAAACGTTATTGATAATAGCTATAATTTTTGGAAAGACAACTTACAAAATAAATAATTATAATAAGTCGATTTCTTATTTTAATAAGGAATCGACTTTCTTAATATCTAATTTGCTGATTAACACCTCACCCAAAGATCATTTTACTAACGATACTATTATCGATATCGAATTTTCTATAACGGAACGTTCTGGACGTGATTTCATTAACACTGTTAATCCAATTAAGGACGTGACTAATGTTTGCGCTAATGCTTTAGCGTTCAAATCACTTTGCAGTTCACCTGATCGTATTCCCTTCGTAATTAATTCTTGAAAAATAACTGCAAGATACATTTGATGTTCTCTAGTCAGTACTTCAAATTTTTCATTATGAGGAGCAAGTTCAACCATTGTGTTAATACAAAAACAACCTTTACTGAACTCTTTTTTATATTCCTCTTCCACCATATTTTCAAAAAACGTCCGAATTGCTCCTTTTACAGATTGTTCGTTTTGAAGTTTTGTTCGTATATTAGCCGCATGTAAATTTGTGTATCTCCTTAATGCCGCTTCAAATAAACCCTCTTTATCACCAAAGGCTGAATATAAACTCGGCTTTTGTATTTCCATTTTTGCAGTTAAATCGCTTAATGAAGTAGCTGCGTATCCCTTCTCCCAAAAAAGTTGCATAGCAGCATCCAAAGCTTTTTCTTCATCAAATTCGCGTAGTCGTGCCATTTAAAACCATATCCTTTCTATATCTAGTTATTAAGATTACACATCGTCATTTATGTACCAATCAGTATGTTATATATCGTATTAGATTATAAACGACATGTCAAAAAAATTATAATTAACTCAAAATAAACTTGACATATATGTTTCTTCGAGATTATATTTTACTTACAAATAACATACCGTTCGGTACATTATTTGTAAGTAATGCAAAAAGGAGCTGTTTTTATGAATAGTAAAGAAAAAATGATGCCCATTCTAAAACATACTCACACTCAGATACATTCACCTGTTCATGCAACCATGTCTCGCTATATGACTCTATTATTCGCAATCGCTTGTGGGATGGCTGTAGCAAACATATACTTTGCTCATCCACTACTTGATTCATTGTCAAATGAATTTAAGATTAGTCATTCAACTATCGGTATTGTGATTACTATTACTCAAGTTTGTTATGCACTCGGTTTACTTTTATTAGTTCCACTTGGTGATTTATTAAACCAAAAGAAAATAATAATTCTCCAAATGCTTTTATCTGTTTTCGCTTTAATTATAATCGGGTGCGCTTCCTCAAGCACCGTACTTTTTATAGGTATGGCCTTAGTAGGTATTCTTGCAACGGTTACGCAAACACTCGTCGCATATGCATCAATTTTAGCTAATCCAGCAGAACGTGGACGCATAGTAGGTTTCGTTACAAGTGGCGTTGTAATAGGTATTCTCCTTGCTCGTACATTTGCAGGCACATTAACAGATTTAGCTGGATGGCGATCCGTTTATCTCACCTCCGCTATTCTTTTACTCTTCGTAACTGTTTTGTTACACCGGAACTTACCAACTCTTGAACTTAAAAAAGTGACAACTATGTCTTACCGAAAATTAATACACTCTGTTCTCTTATTATTTGTAGAAGAACGACTTTTACGCGTTCGCGGAATACTAGCATTTCTCATTTTTACTTCATTCAGTATTTTATGGACTTCTTTAGTATTACCTCTAAGTGCTACACCACATAATCTATCTCATACAGCTATTGGCGCATTCGGCCTTGCTGGAGTTGCAGGTGCATTAGCTGCTACTAAAGCTGGACAATTAGCTGATAAAGGATTCGGACAAAGAACAACTGGCATAGCCTTATCATTATTAGTACTTTCATGGCTCCTAATTAAATCTATTAACCATTCTCTATTATTACTAATTTTCGGAATTATCCTTTTAGATTTAGCGGTGCAAGCTGTACATGTCACCAATCAAAGTATGCTTTTCACAGTGCGTCCTGAAGCGAGAAGTCGACTCACTGCCAGTTACATGATTTTTTACTCTATCGGTAGTGCAACAGGTGCAATGCTTTCAACAAATACGTATGCAAAATATGGTTGGGATGGAGTATGCATATTAGGTGTATCTGTTAGTGCTTGTGCTCTTTTATTTTGGATAATAACCTTACGGCGATCATAACAGCTAAAAGAAGAATAATTCATTTATGTTTCATACGTGTTTTTCTACAAGACTATAGAATAGCATTTACTTTTTAACACAAATCAACGGCATTTTCATATAAAAAATGCCGTTGATTCTAAATTTTCACATATGCGATTCATCATTTTATAATAATAAATCCTATACTAGCGAAGTACATCTATTACAAATTCCCTTTAACGTTTTCGACAATCTCGTTTATCGTATTCCGATCAAACTTATCACTAATTTCGTATGGCTCACGATCTCCTACTAATTGTACGCCTACAATATCATTGCGGTCTTTACCATATTGCACTTCAATAATAGACCCACGCTCTATTTGTTTCCAAACGAGACCTGCTTCATCTTTATTATCTAAAATAATACAATCCTCAATATTTTCATCAATTCCAATTAACTTATTGTCATCCATATATCCAACCTCGTATTGTTGACGTTCTTTCGCTTTGCCGCTTACTACTATACCTTTGCTTCCATACGAGTAATCCGTATAATCCTTTTTCTCCGATTGTACCGCTTTCGGCTCTTTTGCTTCAGTTTTTTCAGTATTTCCACAACCCGCAATCATACCAATTGGCATAATTGCAGTTAATACTACTCTAGTAAATTTTTTTATCACTTATAACCAACCTCACATGTTTAACTTTAAATTCCATTTATCCCCTTTCCAAATAATAACATGATAATACCGAGAAAGAGCCAAAGGTAAAATATTATTTTCATCCCAACAATCTATGTAAAAAGCTATACTTCTGTATTTCCTTCCCGTCTACTTTCATATAGTACCCTTACAATTATAGATAGCTAGAATTTCAAAATCAATAACTGAATTATCGATAAATTACAGAAAGTAGACATCCTACTCACATAAGATTTAAAATTAGGAAGTATGGAAGACATGATAAAAAATTTAAACTAGATGATCGCAATTAAAATGATTTTTATATGAAGGAAGGAAGTGCACAGCTATGGATTTAAAAACAGTTATGCAAGAGCTTGAATCCCTCGGTAAGGAAAGAACGAAAAAAATATACATATCTAACGGTGCGCACGAGCCAGTTTTCGGCGTAGCTACAGGCGCTATGAAACCAATCGCTAAAAAAATAAAATTAAACCAAGAGTTAGCTGAAGAACTGTATGCGACAGGCAACTACGATGCTATGTATTTTGCAGGCATTATTGCAGACCCGAAAGCTATGAGTGAGTCTGATTTTGATCGCTGGATAGACGGAGCATATTTTTATATGTTGTCCGATTATGTGGTGGCAGTAACTTTATCAGAATCAAATATTGCACAAGATGTTGCTGATAAATGGATTGCAAGTGGAGACGAGCTACGAATGTCAGCGGGCTGGAGTTGCTACTGCTGGCTTTTAGGAAATCGCAAAGACAATGAGTTTTCTGAAAGCAAAATTTCCACTATGCTTGAAATGGTAAAAAATACGATCCATGATTCACCAGAACGAACAAAATCCGCTATGAATAATTTTCTAAACACTGTAGCAATTTCATATGTGCCACTACACGAAAAGGCAGTCGAGATTGCAAAAGAAGTTGGTATAGTTGAAGTAAAACGTGATAATAAAAAAAGCAGTTTGCTAAATGCTTCCGAAAGTATTCAGAAAGAACTTGATAGAGGCAGACTTGGTTTCAAACGTAAGTATGTAAGATGTTAAAAAAGAAAAAGGTGGTATCAATCTTTCTTGATTGATACCACCTTTTTCTTTGACTACTGAACTCTCTTCTTAGAAAACATTCATTTACCTCTGGACAACTTATATGTTAGAAACTTCTTCTTTTAACTTATAAACCCTATCTCTTTTCTCATCGCTTTTGACAAAAATAAGCTTTCCTTCTTTAACAAAATCTTCTAATACTAAGCATACTTGTCCATATGCTTTCGGCTTATTCGTTGTGAATCTTTCATCTGATATTTTGCCGGATCGTATTAATTGTTCACATAGCTCAAGTGTACTTATTTCTTCAGAATCCACTAATTCCAATATATCTTTTTGCAATGGCGATAAAGGTACTGGTATATCAGCTACCTCCACCTTTTCTGGTTTGTTTTCTTCTTCAA
Organism: Bacillus sp. EE-W1; assembly: GCF_009760835.1. Lineage (NCBI taxonomy): Bacteria > Bacillati > Bacillota > Bacilli > Caryophanales > Bacillaceae > Bacillus > Bacillus sp. EE-W1. The sequence goes on from NZ_WIPE01000069.1 coordinate 152,217, forward strand.
ATAAATCTTCAAATGAAATTTGATTCATTACTTCTTTTCCTTTCTAACGATTGATTTGTATAACATGAACTGAATTCTATAGCGTAGTTATTATTATGTAGTACTTACCTTATTACGTAAATGTCAAACTCATGTACATCGTTTCATATAGTATGTTTCGATTATACCAAATATACGTTCTGTTTTCTATTACAGATTGGAAAGCAGAATGTTTTACTGTATATACCATTATTAAATAGAGCTGAATATCCATTATCCAAATATTACATTTTCAGTTATATTATCAAAAATTTATCCATATTGCGGAAATAAATGACAAATAATTATAATTTACATGTTATAATTACGATGCATGCATTTAGTTATATTAAATGTGTAATACGTATATTTAATAAAGTTAAATTAAACTGGGGAGGCTTGCGCAAATGGGCAAGAAAACAAGCAAAGCTAAAAAATTTTTCGGTTTCATAATCACTGCAGCATTAGCAACTACAACGATGGTAGGTACAGTAAATGCAGAAACAACTACGAAAACAAACGGTAATGAAAATAGCTATAAGGTAGCTAGCAATGCGAACGTTGTATTTACAGATGTACCAAAGGACCACTGGTCAAAAGATGCTATCGATTACTTAGCGTCAGCAGGAATTTATAAAGGATACGGAAATGGGAAATTTGGTTTTGGGGACAATGTTACTAGAGGACAGGTAGCTTCTTTAGTCAATCGACATTTAGGTTTAATAGCAGATGATAAACAGGCGAATATGTTTAGTGACATTACAAATCATATGTTTGAAAAGGATATTAAAGCCATTGCGCAAGCTGGAATTATGACAGGTGATGGATCAGGTACATTTCGTCCAGATGATGTATTAACTCGATATGAAATGGCAGTAGTGTTACAAAAAGCATTTCATTTAGAATCAAAAGGACAAGGGAGCTTTAAAGATGTACCAAAAGGTCATTGGGCCTATGAATCTGTAAATGCAGTGCGTAGTAACCGTATAGCACAAGGTGACGAATCAGGTAATTTTAATGGCAACATGATTGTGAAGCGTGAGCAATATGCACAATTTTTCTATAATGCAATAGCCAAGAACCGATCTTATAATTTCAACATCAATACAAAAGAAGAAATGAAACAAATGTTAACAACAGCTTTACAGAATGGGACGTTTGGTCCATTTAAATTAGATGCACTAGGTAAAGATATATCTGAAGTGAAAAAAGAATTTGGAGCGCCTGATGTTTGGAAGCAAGCATCATGTACAGAATGTGATGCACCTAATATAGCGGTATACGGCGATTATAATATTGACATGTACCCTTCGGACGCTAGATATATTTCAGTGAAAATGGATATCACTATTAATGAATTAAAAGAGTGGTTTGGTGAGCCAGATGGAATCGGAGAGGATATGACTAGTGAAGGCTTTATATATAATCGAGGAAGCTATTCTCTTTATTTCAGCTTCTCTGATGGTTATATTCAACGCGCTGAAATATCTAAAAATAAATTCAATTAATAAGTTACAAGCAATATAAAATATATAAAGCATAAAAAATCCTTCAAGAACGTGCTTTTTCTTGAGGGATTTTATTTGTCTCTATCTATTTAATATAATCCAAAACTATATAACTCCTACTGTTTAAACTTTATTTTTCTTGATGCTCCGCATCCCATTCACTTAAATACGTTGCATATTCTAATTCATCTGGATCATCATGTAACATAGAAATAAACTCTAATTTATTTCCATCACAATCTAGAAAATATACACTTGCAGCTGGCATCCACCTTTGGACAATTGGTTCTCGATTTCCTTTCCCTTGACTCCCTACTACCTCTATTCCACGCTTCTCTAGCCATAATTTAGAAATCTTTAAAAACTCTAAATCTACACGAAAAGCGAAGTGTTTCGTCTCAAACTCTTCATTCGTATGTACTTCCCATAATCCGAGCATTTGCTCTTTATTTTCGCCTATCCAAAAGAACGCAACTCGTCTTTTCGATAGTTTTTTTGCTACTGTTAAGCTTAACTTATTTTGATAGAAATCTATCGCCTTTTCTAAATTTCTTACATGTAAATGAGTTTCATATATGCTTTGTATCATTATATATTTCCCTCTCCTCTACATTCTGATTTTTAAAATATATTTTGTTTTTATCATACAAATATTTATATTTTTAAGCATCCTACTTTTGTATAATTGTTCTGTCCTACAAATGTATAGGTATCCATCTTTAACTAATGCCTCAACGCCGGAATTCAATACAATGGAACTAGTGAGCTTTTATGAAAAATTGGCTCTCACCTACTTTTCTCCCATTAGAAGCTTTGCTGCCCACAAATAGCAGGATAAAAATTCTATTTACATTCATAAATTTTTATAATGTAATAAGATTAACATCTTAATAATAGAGGAGGAGCCATTCTGGATAAAACAAAAGTTATGGCTTATTTTAGTGCAACGGGTAATATATTCCCTGTTGAAGCAATTACCGACGCCCTAAGTATCGAGCCTACAAGAACTTATAAAAAAGGTGATGTTGTTGCAAAACGTGATAATCCGAATCTTGTATCCACCAAAACCCTATATAGAAAAGAAACTAATTGGACTTTCAGCACCGGCTATCAAGAATCATACGATATAAATAATCAGTTGCAAGTTATTCTAAAATCCCTTGAAGGAAAAACAGAGCAATTAAAACATCTCAAGAAGAAGTATAGTTTAGAGTTTCTTTTTATGGTAGTAATGCAAGTGGAGAATAACGAATCACCCGCGATGTATTTACAAAAAAACATTATTGATTTTGTTAGTTCCATTCAAGCAGAAATTCATTTTGATCTATATATTTGTTAAAAATAAAAACGCTATTGATATTGGAATCAATAGCGTTTTCTTATGTGACTTTATGTTTTATCTTGTTTGTACCCAAAAGCAAATTCTTTTTATATAACGTATTACTTCAATTTCCCCTCAAAGACAATCTTTCTACCGCACGGTTCAACTTCTGTTTTGCCGTTTTTCTTCACTTCATGAAAGATTGGTTCTTCCATACGACGAGACGGTGCATAGCCTTCTTGTTCCATACGTGCTAAGCAGTCTGTAATTGTTTCGTTTTCGAGTACTTCAAATTTCTTTTTATTAGGTTGTTTTGTCATGCCCTAACCTACTTTCTATTTTTCTTGATGCGAATTGATTCTTCATGTAGACCATATATACCATTGCGAGAATTCCCATTATAATCATAACCGCAATAAAAAAGCTTGTATACTGTATTTTTTCTATAAATACGCCTCCTAATACAGGTCCCATAATACTTCCTAAACTAAAGGCGATTCCAGATAATATATTACCTGCTGGTAGTAAATGTCTCGGTAATAAATCTGTCATAAATCCAAGACCTAGTGAGAAGCATGATCCAATGACCATACCCGCTAACAGCATACAGGCAAAGACGATCCAGTAATAGTGATCAAATACTGCTGCAAGTAGGAAAATGCCCGTACTTACGCTGAACGTCCACGTTAAAATACGATCTCTTCCGTATTTATCACTTAATATACCGAGTGGAATTTGTGTAATAATGCCCCCAACTGCGAACGCTGGTAATAAGAAGGATACATCTGATACAGACCATCCTTTACGAAGCGCGTATACTGGCAAGTTACTATTTAACATTGCTTCCAGTACGCCGTATGCAAGTGGTCCTAGTAATGCAATCCAACCTAATCCAACAACTTGTTTATAACGAGAAAATGATGATTCACTCTCTACTTCTCTTTCATCTTGCGCCGGGAATGCATTTTTCGTTGGAAGTAATAATAGCCAACCTATTAAGCAAAGTATAGTAGATATAATAAATGGTGTTGCAAGACCGTACTGCACAGTGCTTGCTAAATACGGACCAACGGCAAAACCAATTCCGAAGAATACACCGTATATCGATACTTGTCTCCCTATTTTACTCGGGTCTGATGTTGTCGTAATCCATGTTTGTGTTCCGACATGAAGCATATGATCTCCGACTCCAACTAGAAATCTAAGAATAAACCATACCCAAAATGAAAAAGTTTGTGTAAAAAAGAATAATGAAATAATAACGAGAAACCCACCAATAACGATAATTGGCTTCATTCCAAACTTTTGCATCGGTTTTTCAAGAAACGGTGAAATAACTAATATCCCAATGTATAATGCCGTCGCATGAATACCGTTAATACTTGAACTTACCCCTTCTTGTTCAAAAATCATTGCAATGGCCGGTAAAAGCATCCCTTGTGACAAACCCGAGATTGCTACAATTCCAACCATAATCCAAAAAGTAAAACGCATCGACATCCTTTTCCCTCTCCTTCTCACGCTTTCCACTTTTCATTATAAACTGTTTCTCCAAATGCGTGTACGAATATTATGAATAAAAAAGAAGCTAAAAGAATGAATCTTTTAGCTTCTTATCCTTCCCATACTTGCGCTTTCACATTGTTATGGAATTGCTTGAAATACGGATGTTTATAAAAAGCAGTTTCATACACGTATTGCTGTGCATGAGCAATTGGTGGCTGCGGGTATTGCATTTGTAAAGGAACTACAGCTGGTGAAACTTGCATATACATCGGAGCTATCATTATTTTTGTATATAAGTGATGATTATATGGCGAATGCGCAATTAAGAACGGATGATGCATGGATAATCTCCCCTTTTACCTACAATGTTATAGTATATGCAATACTTATCATTTCGGGGATTATTTCTCTTCTAACCAATCCTCTACATGTTTTATAAATACATCTAAACAATCAATAAACGGCGAATGACCGCAATCCTCTAACACTTTCAACTCTGCATTCGGCAAATGTTTTGCTAATTCCTCACCGACTACTTGCGGTACGACATAATCTCTGTCACCTTGTATGACGAGTGTTGGAGCTTTAATATGATGAATTTGCTTATTTCCCTCTACAACCCCGTTATGTTCATCCGAAATATTAAATGTAATGAGCGCATAATTTACATCCACGAAATTACGTTGCGTTAACATATCGTCTAAATACTTTTCGTAACGATCCGGTTCCGGTTGATTATGTGTATATATTAATAGATTCCATACTGTACGGTAATATAATTTATTCATATTTTTTATCGCATCTAGCACTGGAGCAATTTGTACGGGATCTTGCGCGATTTCTTCTTTCGTCTTTACTAAACTTGATACGATCGGTTGCCCGTTTATATCTTTTTTAAAAATTGGATATCCCTTCATGCCTACTGATTCTACTAAAATTAACTTTTCAACAAAAGTTGGATGATTCGCTGTAAATCGCATCGCAACACCACCACCCATTGACCAGCCCATTAATGAAAATTTCTCTAGTTTTAATTGATCAATAAATAGTTTTACATCTCTTGCAAAGTCTTGTAATGAATCTATCGATTGATTATATGTTGATTGTCCAAATCCTCTTAAATCAAGAGCGTAAATATGGTATCGGTCTTGCAGCTTTTCAATTACTAAATCCCAATGTTGTGACGATGTCATGTTTCCGTGAATGAGTACAAGAATTTCTGCATTTTGCCTTCCAACTTCCTGATACGCAATCGTTTCTCCGTTCGATAGTGAAACAAACTCCATTGTTGCAGGCTTAATCATCACAAGTTCCCCCATTCTTTTTAATAGAAAGAAAATTCTTTACTTACTTAAAGAATAGCATGCAGAATATACGTTCGCAACATAAAACCTATACGAAATTTTTACATAAATCAACATGTCTATTACTAGACAATTATAATGAAAAAGTATATAGTTAGCTAGGTAACTAATTTGAAAGGATCAAAATACATGGACGAAAAACAACATTTTTTTCACATTGTCAGCCAGACTTCTCGAAAATTCACAAAGAAATTTAATGAACGCGTATCTCCAACTGGGCTATTCAGTGCGCAATGGGCTGTTATTTTCCGCATTAATCAAACCGGTTCTTGTACGCAAACAGAATTGTGCCAGTACTTAAATGTTGAATCACCAACGATGACTCGTACGTTAACACGTATGGAAACGATGGGCTGGATTATTCGTACAGAAGGAAAAGATCGTCGTGAGAAGCTCATTTCTTTATCAGAGACAGCGATAAAAATGATTCCGGTATGGCAAGAAGAAGTTGATACTTTCGAAGAAAAAACACTAGAAGATATTAACGAAGATGATTTACATCAAGCATTTGAAGTGTTACAACAAATTATTAAAAATTTAGATTAAATTGGAGGGATGACGATGCAAAGTGAGAAACTTTGGACGAAGGATTTCCTCGGAACTTGTTTTAGTAGTCTATTTCTCTTCTTAACATTTTACATGCTTATGACTACTCTGCCTGTCTATGTAATAGACGGCCTAAAAGGAAAACCTGAGGAAATTGGTTTAGTTGCAACTGTTTTTCTTATTTCATCTGTTTTATGTAGACCATTTACAGGTAAATGGCTCGATGATTTAGGAAGAAAGAAAATATTATTTATTTCACTTTCATTATTTTTAGCTGCTACTGTTATGTATTTCGGTGCGCAAAGTTTATTTTTATTACTTGCCCTTCGCTTCTTACATGGTATTGGGTTCGGTATGGCAACGACAGCAACTGGTACGATTGTCACAGATGTTGCGCCAGCTCATAGACGAGGCGAAGCACTTGCCTATTTCGGCGTATTCATGAGTCTGCCGATGGTAATTGGTCCTTTTTTAGGTTTAACAATTATTTCTCATTTTTCATTTACTGTACTATTTATCGTTTGTTCCGTATTTTCATTGCTTGCATTTTTATTAGGACTACTTGTAAATATTCCGCATGAAGCACCAGTGAACAAACAAAAACGAGAAAAAATGAAATGGAAGGACTTAATTGAACCATCCTCTATTCCGATCGCTCTGACAGGATTTGTTTTAGCCTTTTCTTATAGTGGCATTTTATCCTTTATTCCTATTTATGCGAAAGAAATCGGTTTAGGAGAAGTTGCTAGTTACTTCTTTATTGTATACGCACTTGTTGTTGTAATTTCTCGTCCATTTACAGGAAAGATTTTTGATCGCTTCGGTGAAAATGTACTTGTTTACCCTGCTATCATTATTTTCACAATTGGGATGTTTATTTTAAGCCAAGCACAAACTTCATTTTGGTTCCTTGGCGCAGGTATGCTAATCGGTTTAGGCTACGGGACATTAATTCCTAGCTTCCAAACGATTGCGATTTCTGCCGCTCCAAACCACCGACGTGGTTCTGCGACAGCTACTTACTTCTCATTCTTTGATAGTGGTATTGGCTTTGGTTCTTTCATTTTAGGTATCGTCGCAGCGAAATCCAGTTACCATAATATGTATTTTATCGCAGCTATTATCGTTGCCTTCACTTTACTTCTATATTATGGATTACACGGACGAAAACAAAAATTCAAGAAACAACATACAGATGGAAAAGTTTCCGCTTAACATGAATAAGGAAAGTAAACTTCCCCGTTTACTTTCCTTATTTTGTATTTCTTTTAATAGAAGCGTATACTTATAATAGAAATAAAAAAGGAGGGACCGATATGAAACTTAAAAAATCTCCCCTACTCTTACTCATAATCACATTCATATTTGTAATTACAGGGCTCGGTTTTACATACTTCAAACATAATAAAACAATCCCATCAAAAAATAACGTGACGAAAAAAAATTGGTTAGATGATCCTTACTTACGTTGGTCGTACACACATATGAAAGAATTCACTTTAATTAACGAGGTAAATAATAACCCGGAGCACGTTTCCCACTTCTCTACCGCATCACAAAACTTAGACGATTTTGCTGTGGAGCGTAGATTTGGAAATACAACTCCTCTAAAAAAACTTTTAGACGATAACAAAACGGATGCTTTTGTCGTTGTACACAATGGACAACTTGTTTATGAACGATATTTCAACGGGTATAACGAGAGTGAACCTCATGGCATGGCGTCATTAGCAAAGGTTTTTACCGGTGCAATTATACAATCTCTCGCTGAAGAAAATCGTATTGACTTAGAAAAAACAGCTGACGCATATATAAAAGAATTAAAAAATACACCGTTCGGTAATGCCACACTTCAGCAATTAATGGACATGCAAGTTTCTGTAGAATACCCTACTCACGGATACGAACATCCAGCGTTAGAAAATCAAGATGCACAACTATATTTAGCGAGCAATATTTTACCTAGAGGTAAAAACTACGACGGTCCGATGAAAATTTATGATATGTTACGAGAAGCAGAAGAAACTGCAACGCCTGGTTCCGATTTTTCTTACGATAACGGATCAGCCGAAACACTCGCTTGGGTTATTCGAACTATCACGGGTAAATCATTAGCTGAAAATGTTAGCGAACGCATATGGTCTCAAATTGGTATGGAAGAAAATGCTTATTATGTCACCGATGAAACAAAAGTTGAACAAGCTAGCGCTGGTTTAAATGCAACTGCTAGAGATATGGCTAGATTCGGGCAATTACTATTAAACAACGGGGAATATAATGGAAAACAAATTCTCCCTTCTTCTATTACTAAAGATATAAAAAATGTCCAAGAAGGTGAACTTGCAGTTGGCCCTGGAGCTTCCATTTCTTATCATAATCAATGGTGGATTCCGCACAATGAACAAGGTGCTTTTGAAGTGTTAGGTAGTTACGGACAAACACTTTACATCGATCCGAAAGCAAATATGGTCATTGTCCACTTCTCTTCTAACGCTACGCCAAGTAATGAAATACATTCAGTCTACTCAAATATGTATATTGATATTGCACATCATTTAGAGAAGCTTCCACAGTAGTGGAAGCTTCTTCTTATTGGGGTATTTATTTTAATAAATCCCCTCATCACGATTATTCTTTTCTTATTCATACGTGAATTTTTTATTAGCAATCCAATAATTTGTCACGAAGAGTGTCAATAAGATCCAAATAATCGTTAGTAGTACATTGACCATTGCAGTTGCATTCACTCCCCCTGTGACTAACGTTTCCATTGCGTGTTTACTCATACTGGCTGGATTAACTTGATCTATTATTGGACTCAAACCGACGATTATTCTACAAGCTAAAAGAACAACAATTGAAATTAGTGCAATAATACCTTGACTGTGAAAAATAGCACTTATCATTGTTGTGAAAGATACGATAAAAAGAACCCAAATTAAATAAAATAGTAATCCAGTAATCATGTGCGAAAACGGAACAACAGTAAAAAGATAGTTTGTATATAGATAAGAGGTAAAGTATCCAATCATTACACTAAGCGCTACTATTACATAATTTGATACTATTTTCCCCACTATATATGAAGTAACCGTAACAGGTCTCGTTAAAATAAAGGCCAACATACCGTTAGCTTTATCTGTTTGAATAGCACCCATCATAGAAATCACTAGAATCATAAGTCCGAGCTGATCAAACTGAGACCCCAAAGTACTCGCTAATACTTCGCCTCCTTTTTGTGATGTCATACTTGGATCGATGGTAATTCCCTGCCCTCCACCTAATGCTCCTAAAATGGATGGTAAGTAATGCGTTACTATTGGCTGTGTTGCCCCTAAAAATATAAAAACAATTGGTAGCCAAATGATCTTAAAATCACGTAACATTTGAACACATTCTTTTTTTATCAATATCATTGAGTTATTCATTTTTGCACCACCAATTTCAAGAAAATTTCTTCTAAAGTATCGTTGTTTATTTCAAACTTAACGATGTCCACTTTATGTTCGAGTGCATTTTGCAGTAACATATTTTTATTTATTTTGATACTTTCAACCTTCACTTTGACTTTAAGTCCAATCACTTCTACATCCTTCACATAAGGCAAATTTTTTACAACGTCAATCCACTCTCGATCTTTAGCTGTAATTTCAATGATTAATTTATTTTCGCTATTACGGTGTAAAAGCTCAGTAATTGTTGTATCTTCTATCTTTGTTCCATCTTTAATCATGACAAATCGTTCACAGATTTCTTCTGCATCACTCAATATATGGGTTGATAATAAAATAGTCGTATCTTTTTTTATTTCTTCAATGAGATTTAATACTTCCCTTCTACCTATTGGATCTAATGCGGATACTGGCTCATCCATGACAATAAGCGCCGGTTTATGCAGTAATGCTTGTGCAATACCGAGTCTTTGTTTCATTCCACCAGAAAAGGTACTCACCTTCGAATCTTCTTCCCCACTTAATCCAACTTTCTCCAAAATTTTTGGTATCGACTTTGACAATGCTTCTTTTTTCATCCCTGAAAGTTGCCCCATAAACATAAGGGTTTCTCGCGCTGTCATCCAATGAAAAAAATTAGGGTATTGCGGTAAGTAGCCAATTTCCCTTTTCATTTTTGATATTTTTATCCCATTCAATAACACTTCACCCACATCTGGATTAATAATATCCGAAATCACTTTTATTAATGTAGATTTCCCTGCTCCATTTGGTCCGATTAACCCTACACATTCCCCTGATTGCAGTTCCATTGAGAAAGTATTGACAGCAATTTTCCCTTTAAATGATTTTGTTACATTTCTAATCTCTAATTTCATAATTTCTCACTGTCCTTTCTCCCTATAACAAAGTATAGAATAGGTCCCAATACGTTAACAAAAAGAATAATTAGCGCCCATACAAGTACATTTTTTCTTGTTTTTCTATGTCGGTATAAATCAATTAGTGCAATGAAAACTAAAAGTACCCCGACTGCAATAACTGGCAATATGATTGGGAGAAACGCCATAATATCCATGTCTTTAAGATCATTCCATCCATAATGTAGTTGCATTTTTATCATTCCTTCCTAAACTCATTATCATTATTGATAATAATAATGATAAATCAAGAGCAGATGCATTGCAAACATTATTCTCATTATTTATAATGAGAATAAATAATGAATAAGGTGATATATAGTGAGTAATAAAGTTGAAATCTTAATGCATCCAGTAAGAATGAAAATTTGCCAAGTATTAATGAGAAATAAAGAAGATGGACTAACACCATTAGAAATGGTAAAAATCATTAAAAATGTACCACAAGCAACTCTATATAGACATCTACAAACTATGGTTGATTCTGATATCGTCCATGTAATTAACGAAAAAAAGGTAAAATCTGTTTCTGAAAAATATTACGCAATCAATGAAGAAGATGCAAAAATTGAAGGAAGTGAGTGGAAAGGATTATGTGATGAGGAAAAGTTAAATTACATTTCCTATTACCAATTATCACTTATGACACAATATCAAAGTTACCTTAAAAAATTAGAGGAACAAAACAGTCAAGAAGATAATGCTACTTTTTCTGTAGTGGAATTAAAGCTAGATGAAGAACACTTTATGAACTTTCAAAACGAACTTAATGAATTAATGAATAAATACTACCATACCCAAAGTAAAGGTGACGAAAAAGAGGCTCCTGTTCGGACCGTCGCTATTACAATTATTCCAGAAACGTAAACTAACTCAATATAAATAATACAAGCCGATGCTTCCTTATCATAGGAATCATCGGCTATCTTCATTTCGGAAATTGTTTAGACTTCTACTGTATGGCTAGCGAAAAAACTGAGTTAGAAATTCGAATGTGCTTAAAGATCCTGTCTTTCTTATATTAAAGGAATTCTTTTCTTTCTTTTCTCATATTCGTCTCATACCATCCACACTCTCTCCAAACACTTTTTAAAAAGAAGCATGGGTAAACTAATAAATATAAATTAGGAATCCACCAAGAAATATCGAAATCTAAACGAATTGTCCAAAATGCTAGAGCTTGTAATCCTGAACAAAAAGTTAAAATTAATGATAAGAACGCAAATTGGCTCCAAATATGTTTTTGTTTAGAATGTAAATACAAACTTAGAAATCCCGTTAACGAGATTAACAAATCCAAGGGTAAAAAGGACCAGTTCCATGCTACTAAAATAGGATCTTGGTAATCTTTAAACAAATATTCTTGCGGAATCATATGAAAAATTGTTATGAGCCAATATACAACAAACCCAAGATCAGTTATAAGAAAAAAATACTTTAATCGATTCAATGTATACGTTCCCCCACCATTTCTTTTTTCTTCGCTTCATGTGCCGTACTATTAAAATTTAAAATTACAACTCCAATTAAAATAAAGAGAATTGCTAGTATCTTAGTTACATTGATACTTTCTCCAAAATAAAAGAACCCAATTATTGTAATCGTTACAATTCCCATACCTGACCAAACCGCATAGGCAACAGACATTTCCATCCCCTTTAATGCGAATGACAGAAATACAAAACTTACTACATAAAATACAAAAATAAGTATGCTTGGTACAAGTTTCGTTAATCCATCAGATAGTTTCATTGCAGTTGTACCTGCTACTTCAAATAAAATTGCTAAGCATAAATAAATCCACTGCACTATTCTCCCACCTTTTACTCCGGATTAGAGATTCCATAGATCAACATGTCCATAATAGACTCAAGTATACTCCCTAATGTATAATTACTCTTTTCAATAAACATAGGATCATATATGCGATTCATTGCTCCCAAATATAATTCAATAAAAAATGGAATTTGAATCTTTCTAATACTTCCTTCTCTCATTCCCTCTTCTAATAAACTGATTACAGTAGACCAACCTTCACGTAAAAACTGATCTAATTTTAACCATTGATTATAATGATGTTTTTTAGTTCTACTAATAAACGTGCATCGATGAATTGAAATTGTTGCGGAATACAAATTAAGATGAGTCTTATTTTTTCAACTGTTTGTAATGCATCATCTTCAGCTATATTTTTTTCCTTTTCTTGAATACTTTCTATTACATGACGAATAACTTCATCTACTATTTCATCTTTTGAAGAAAAGTGCTCATAAATTGTCCTCTTACTCACAGCTAATTGTTTTGCTAAATCACTAATTGTAAATGTAAACCCCTTTGTTTGAATTTGATGACTTGTTTCTGTTACTATTCTTTGTTTCATAATCCACCCCCTAAACCATTGGTACCAATTTAGTTTTCTTAGTACCGTTTCATTTTACAATATTTAACACAATCTACACGATGTTTATTTTAAATTTTCTGATTTAACAACTCAAAAAAGTAAAATATTAGAGTGATGAGGATCATACCTTCATATTCAACAATAAAGTGAATGTATAGAAGCCTTAAAAAGTGAAATACAGTTCTATAAGGCTATATTGGCATATATTCTTTTTTTGCTTGATGAGTCTGGATAGAAAATATCAGTCACTGAGCATTAATGCTTTTTAATGAGTAATAAAAAAATGGTTATAAATTCAATAGTAGTCTTTTTCCAAGTATCCTTTTTTATATGATTCCTATAACAATTACAAAGCTGAATCATCATCTTTAAAGCTGCTTGCTTCTGCTAAAAAACTATAGAAAAGGACACCCTTATACGAGTGTCTTTTCTACTCTCTTTAAAGAATTTATATCAACCTCATAAGTATTCCCATATGGTCTAAGTGATGGAATCTCTTCCTTTGGCCCATAAAACAATAGTTTTAAATCATCATCTTTATACTGAACTACGAAGAAATCATCAAATTGATTAAATGTGTTTTGATTGATCGTGATAAACCCTTTTTCTTGGGCAGTTGTTTTAACACTTATTCTTCGTCCATCTTTAATGACATCATATCCATGCTGATTCATCACTTTGGATAGCTCACCATTTGTGTAAAGAACACAAAAAAACTCACCTAGCCGACCTATTAGATGCCTTAATTCAGTCGCCTTACAACCAAGAACATTCATTTCAAATCGTAACATTTCAAAGTATGCCTCATATAACTTTTTAATTTGTGAGATTCCTATTTTAGCTTTATAAAAAAGAAGTTTACCATTATCCCACTCACCTACAACTGATTCACAATCTGCCCCTTTAGGTTTGTGAAAAACTAATCCTGTATAAGGATAATTTTCACCTACATATCTATAAGTTTTTTTGTTTATATATATAAACAAATTTTTATTAAACACTCTCCCTTTATTATAACGGTTATAACAATAATCAGCAGGATTAATACTCCCCGGTTTCGTATTAAATTTTGCTATTAATCTGTCCTTTATCTCTGCAGATGTTACAGTATCGCCTATCTTTTCTTTAAGAGCATCTATAAATTGCTCATAAATAGTCAATGTAATCCTCTCCTCATGCTTATCAATATTTTCAACCATAGTACAACCTTTACTCTATAATTTGACTCGATTGTAGAATAACGTAATCGATGTTTTTGATTTTTTATATAATCATCTATATAAATTTTACATTTAACCACTTAAATTTCATAGCCTAATAGAGTGAAATATAAATTGGAGAATTTTATTAAATGCTCAAAATAAAGATAATACTCCATTAAGAGCTCGTTTATTTAGGAAACGTGTCTTTTTTTTATTGGCTTTTTAAATAAGGTAAACGTGAAGAAGCATTATAAAAAGCAGGGCAATAATATTAAATTAACTTCCATTCGAAGGAGTTTAAGCCTTGCCTGAATGACTATAATGACTATTTGGTTGAGCAATCGATATGTTGTGCCGAAACGTCAATATATTAAAAAAAGAATCTCTCTTTATCAAGAGAGATCCTTTTTTTACTTCTTCTTCTTTTCTGTCGGTTGGCTTTGTTTAGCGAAATTAGATGAATCATCGAAATTCGGTTGCTTTTTACCAGCATTATTACTTCTACCTTTTCCCATATGTAATGCACCTCCTCTCGTCCTTACTATTCCCAATAAAAAAATCCTCTTGCATCCAAGGGGATTTTTTGTTGTGCTATTATTAATAATGCCCAACTATTACCGCAGTACTTCCAACACGGTCCTATCCTAACTTTTAACCATGGTGTTGATTGTGGCCATCAAGCCTATGATTATCTATCCGTCTTGGCGTTTTCCTTTAAACGATACCCTAGTCTTCGATCGCTTGATAGGTCGTGGTCCAGAAGTCTTGGATAAGATGCGATGGGGCCGGAGTGGACATCCCAACCTGGGTGAACAGAATTCCAATAAACTGTTTATCTGGATCAGCGTAAGCTGAAGTACCGGTTCCACCATCCCAGCCGAATTGACCAATAGACGCGTAGTCTCCAAGATAGGTACGCACCGCCATCCCAAAGCCCCAGCCACCTTGGATCCCTTGTCCGAACGACAAATGGACGTTATTTTTGGCCAAATCGTCTCGGTATACTTGTTGTTCCGGAGTAAGACGATTGGTGGTCATCAGCTGGACTGCGGGCCTAGACAAGATCCGTTTAGTACCGTGCACCCCTTTATTCAAAAGCATCTGCAAATACGCGTGATAATCGTCGACGGTTCCAAGCAGTCCACCACCGCCTGCTTGGAATGCTGGAGGTTTGCTGTAACGTCCACCCGCCCCCTCATCCCACACGATGAATTCACCTGTCTGCGGATTGGGGTTGAAGGCTGGTGGAAGCCGATCAATTTTGAGCTGAGGTACGTAGAATCCAGTGTCCTTCATTCCTAGCGGATCGAATATGCGTTCGCGCAAGAACGACTCGAACGTCTGACCCGTGACCCTGGCAACAAGAACGCCGATTACTTCTATACTGATATGATACTGCCACCGCTCTCCGGGCTGATAGCTTAGCGGAAGTGCACCTAGGCGACGCATAAACTCATCTGGATCGGGCATATCCTGACCTGGCGTGTCGAATATCCCACTCTCGAAGAACGCGTTCATGATTGGAGAACCCATCAACGTGAGATCCACTCCGAGCCCGAATGTGGAGGTCAACAAGTCTCGTACAGTGATAGGACGTCGTGCTGGGACGGTCTCTTCTAGCGGGCCATCGGGCTGTTTCAACACTTGCCGGTCGGCGAGTTCCGGTAGCCATTTGTCTACTGGGTCGTCTAAATGCAGTTTGCACTCATCGAGCAGAACCATTACTGGTGAAACTGCGATTGGCTTGCTAGTGGACGCCAATCGAAAAATCGTGTCCCGACGCATTGGTGCACCACCATCATGCCTCATTGTTCCAAGCGCTTCGACATACGTCTCGCCGTTTCGGCTGACTAAGGCGACGAGCCCAGGAATCTTTCCAGAATCGACATGCTGCGCCAATATATTGCGCATTTTGCGCAATCCTGTTTCAGAAAAGCCCTTATTGTTTTGTCCCATTTTGTTCTCCTTTAGTTTAGATTGAGATTTCTAATACATATTGACAATCAATTATTAGTTCTTCAAATAGAAAAATTCCCCTTTTTAATAATTTCGACAAAATGCATTTATATACATGGAGGCACCATGCATCACTATCAAACTAAGATAGGCTACATTTATGGGGATTTAATAATGGGAAATGCAATCATTAATAACATTGATACAGCCATAAAAAAATATGATTACAAGATTTGCGAATTGATTATGATACATCTAAAAACACCGATATTCTTTCAAACAAGTAAAAAAGCGCCCTATAACCAGGGCGCTTTACTCCAACCTAATGACTAATAGTAGCAGTTGGATATAATGTTGTTCCTCCAATTGAAACCTTTATTTCATTTGTTAATGGAACGTTTTGTTCATTAATAATTGTTCTCCACCATTCCCATGCAAGACCAGTACATTCTCTAGCTACGATTTTTATATTTTTTGAATTTGGTGGAAGAGGGATAACTGTAGAGTAATGAGCCGTTTTGTCTTTGCCACTACCTTCCCATGTTTTATGTGTTAATACTTCTTTCCCATTTTGATCAAATGTGAATTCATCCCAAGATACATCAAATTGAGCAACGTAAGCACCGTAATGATCAAGTGTCATTTTAGCACTTGAATATTCTGTAGTTGTCGTCTCAATATAATCTGTATTGTTATGAACAGCAGCAGTTGCATTATCTTTTAAGAAAGTGCTTGTATATGAAATTGGATATGCTGGATTTTTAAGACTTAATTCAGCATTATCTTTAATGATATTTCGGATTTCATTGAAATCTTTAGTAACAACCTTGTTATGCTCTTTCGCATCTCCGCCTAATACTACAGCAGTAAAGGTACTTTCTTCAAAAATATCTTTATACTGTCCACTCGTTTCGACGCTGTTATTCTTAAGTAAGGCTTTAAAAGCAGCTTGTACATCTTTACTCTTAGATGTTGTTTCTAATTTTACATAAACAGTTCTACCATAAGCTACATTTGAAACCATAACAGGTGGAGCTGAATTACTTACTCCTTTACGAGTTAGCTCATCAAAAGTAACACTATTATCAAACAAATCGGATGGATTGTTAGGTAGTTCAGCACTTACAGTATAAAATATTTGTTTATATGCCGCCACCATCACTTTTTTCTCTCCATTTGCAACTGCATTAAAATCAATGTTTAAACTGTTATCAAGATATTTCGCATTAACATTAAGAGCACTAGCGATTTGTGATTTACTATAAACCATAGATTCTGTATACTGCATTCTTGCAGGTAACGTATGTGTTTTAGAATACTTTTCATTCCAAGTAGATACTAAATCATCTACTGCTCCAGCCACATTACCATATGTCGGATTTTGGACAGTAATTGTATTTTCTTTTCTCATGCCAGGTAAGTCTATACTAATATTCAAAGGCTTTCTCTTAGCCACTAATAAACTCGGTTGATTGTCTGCAAAAGCTTTATTGGCAAGTTGTACAGCTCCTGGATACGTGCGATTCGCTACAGAATCGATAATCGAAATATCGACTGGTGACGTTGTAAGTGATTTTTTCTCACGTTCCACCACTACAAATTTACCATTTGAATTGATACTTTCTTTCGGAACAAAACTCTCTACTTTATCGCCATTTACAGCTAAAACCTCATGATTATTATATTTAAGGTTTGCTATACCAGTATTAATGCCATTAACATTTTTAGTTATGTCAGTTGCATTACCGGCTTGTGTTTCTGCAAAAGAAATAGACGAATAATGAATCGTGCATAGACTAACTAATAAACATGCAAGGAACTTTCTTCTTTTGGTTTTTTTCTTATTATTCAGAAAAATCACCCCGTTCTTTTTTAGTAAGATATAATAATGATTGATATATGATAGCTAACTAATAACCTTACATAAACGCTTTTAAAAGTTCTTGAACTAAAGGAATTACCCCACCTAAAAATTTTAAAACTGCCATTGCGATTTCCATATTACTTCCTCCTCTTTGCTGTATTAAGATGTGTTGTATATTTATGCTTTCATTATAATAAGCTTTTGCATTTGCATCAATTCATTTTTATATGCAATATTTCATATTGAGGAAAAGCAATTTTTTCTGTCAGGGTGATGGTGGTACTACTCTTCTTGACAATATTTCAATCCCTCTAAAAATATCAGAATTTTCTAATTCTAAAAGGTTATGAACGAATCAACCTCGAATAATTGTAATACATATACATAAGGAGGTTGATCTATTTTGTTTCGTTCTTTTACAAATGGTTGCGTCGCCTTAGTGCAACGTTTCTTGCCAGAGCCGTTTATTTTATCATGTTTATTAACTGTTTTTGTTATTTTCTTCGGCATGTTTGCGACTCACCAAACACCTGTGGAAATGATTAATCACTGGGGTAATGGCATTTGGGGACTACTCGCCTTTTCTATGCAAATGGCACTTGTACTCGTGACAGGATCTGCTTTAGCAAACGCGCCTCTCATTAAAAAAGGATTAACGAAAGCGGCAAAACTACCGAAAACGAATGGACAAGGTATTATTGCTATTTCAATCGTAAGTTTACTAGGGGCATACATAAACTGGGGATTTGGTATTGTTGTATCTGTTTTATATGCAAAAGAAGTAGCACGGCAGCTTGAAGGATTAGACTATAGACTAGCCATTGCCTCTTCTTACTCTGGATTTCTCATTTGGCATGCGGGGCTTTCTGCTTCTATTCCTCTTACGTTAGCAACAGGCGGCGAAACGTTAATTAAAACGACAGCTGGCAGTATTAAAGAAGCGATTCCAATAACAGAAACGTTATTCTCACCATACGCACTTGTACCAGTTATTATTTTTCTCGTTACGATGCCTCTCATTAATAAAGCGATGCATCCAGATGAAAAACATACGATAACGGTAGATCCTAGCGTATTCCATGAAGAAGCTGCCGCGCAAGAAGTAGGAAACAATACATTCGCCGAAAAAATGGAAAATAGCATCATTATTACACTTTGCGTTGGATTGTTAGGTCTCATTTATATTTTCAATTATTTTTATACGAAAGGCTTTAACCTTACGCTAGACATCGTTATTTTTATGTTATTAATTGCTGGACTTATTTTCCACCGTACTCCGATTCAATATATTCGCGCTTTTTCAGACTCTACGAAAAGTGCTTCTGGCATTTTACTTCAATTTCCGTTTTACGCAGGAATTATGGGGATGATGATTGGAGCGAATAGTGAAGGACTTTCACTTGGAGGGGCTATTTCGAATTACTTTATTAGCATTTCAAACGAAACGACTTTCCCACTCTTTACTTTTTTAAGTGCTGGCATCGTTAATATCTTCGTTCCATCTGGTGGTGGCCAATGGGCTGTGCAAGCACCAATTATGATTCCAGCTGGCGCTGAACTTGGTGTACCTGCTGCAAAAACAGCAATGGCAATTGCGTGGGGCGATGCTTGGACGAATTTGATTCAACCATTCTGGGCATTACCGGCATTAGCGATAGCTGGTTTAGGTGCTCGTGATATTATGGGATTTTGCGTTGTGAACTTACTATATGCAGGATTTATCATTAGTCTATGCTTCTTATTTATTTAAACGAAAAGCTAGTTTTATACTAGCTTTTTTATATAATAAATCACTTATTTCCCACGCAATTTATCACGGTCTTCCACTCTATATCCGTAAGCTGTAATGCCTCAAATGCAAAAAAATCTTCACATACTTTTTCAATCAGATGTGGATTTTCCCTCAAGAAATTCCACTGTAACGCTTTAGGAAGAAAATACGTTTCATACTCTTTACTTCCTCTTACTACCTCATCCACTTCTCTTTCACAAATTCCTCTTATTAAATAATCATTTCTTAATTGAATCTGTATTTGTTGAAACGTTTCACTACATTTCTTCAAGTGGATTAAGCAATTAATATATGTACGAAAAAGTTCATTATCATACTGACAACACTTTATAATACGTTCCATTTCATTCATAACGTACGAGCCTTTTCTTCTATTTGTAATAACCACTTTTCCCGCTTCTCTCGTTTACTCGTTTTCACAGATTGAAAAAAAGATCGTTTTACATCGCGAATGCCGCAAAAACGTAAAACACCTCTCTTCATCATAATCCAATCTGCTGATCGATATAGTAGTGCGACGTACCATAACGGTGAGTCTAACGTATTAATTACCCATGCCTTCTTACCTTTCAATAAGCCTTTCGGCAGGGCACCTTCATATTTATAAGCAAAACCAGCTACGAAAATGCGATCAATAAACCCTTTTAAAATAGCTGGCATCCCCCACCACCATATTGGATAAATGAAGAGAAGAGTATCCGCTTCTTCCACTAACGTTCTGTACCGAGCTGTCTCTTCTTCATTTACTAAATCACGTCTTTTCTTCTCCTCATTAAATACAAGGACGGGATCAAATTGTTCCTTATATAAATCAAGTACCGTAACCGAATGATTTGTTTCTTGTAATCCTTTTTGCACATGCTTTAATATCCCCGCATTAAAACTGGAAGGACTAGGATGAGCGTATACAATTAGTACATTCACTACATAACAACTCCCTCTATAAGTTAAAGTTTCCCCTTCTTTAACATCTTCTCTACAATTTGCACGTTTTTCGAACTTTGTAATAAACGATTTAATAATGTAAGTAACTCTTCCTTTTCTAAATCTTTCAGTTTCTCTTTCACCGTACTCTCACCAGCACTTTGAATATCATAAACAACTGCCGCCATATGCTTACAATAATTCTCATATGGACACTCGCAGCTACTTTCTGTAAAATTTTCAAGATCAATCATTACTTCATAGTTTCCTGCATTTCCAGTAACAAAAGCAAATATTTTCTTTTCTTGTATTTCAACATCTTCTACATGTCCTTCTTCATAATATTCATAACCTTTATCCATAATGTACTTAGGAATCCATTTCGTTATATCATTTAGTAAGTAAGCGTACATAACAACACCTCTTCCTTTAATTCCCTTTTGACTTCCAAAACCCTGCATGTTATTCTAATAACTGTCAAATAGCAAGTCTATATGACAAAACGACTGACACCTATTCGGCGGAGGTGTCTCTTTTCATTTGCAGCCGATATGAAGTGCCTCTTTCAGGCACATTCAATCTTTGACACTACACACTCAACACCATTCCCTTGTATCAGGCTGCTTAAGCAGTCTTTTACGCTACATACTCCAAAAAAAAGAGAGCTTAGCTCCCTTTTCCCGCCTTATAAAATACCCCTTTTTCAGTATAGAGATATTCATCAGCTAATGTAATTTTCCCATCCAGTTTCAGTTCATCTAATAGTCTTGATAAATAAAATTGATGTAACATCTTTTTCGTGAATTTTCCTTCATGATGCGAAACGATATGTTCTTGAATATCTAACAATGATATTGGCTTATCTTGCTCTATCATATATTCATAAACTGTACTACGCAGTTTTACGTATTTTTCGAGTGTCACAGTACTTCGCAACCCCTTTCTTCTTAATATAAATTTTCGTAATCGGTTTTTTTGCAACAAAAAAACCTCTCCGATAAGAAGAAGTTACGTATATATCTTCGTCTTATCTCCCAGAACAAATATGTTCTGCTGGAATTAGCACCTGCATCGCGGTTGCTGGGTTTCATCGGGCCAGTCCCTCCACCTCTCTGGATAAGAAAATATTCACTTAATTCTTACTATACGTAATTTCATTCTAATTGTCAAACAAATATAACAAATTATATTTTGTTCCTTACTGTTCATACTATACATATATGAATATGCAAGGAGGATTATGAAATGCACGAAAATGCTCGCGGATATGTCCAAAATTCTTTTCAATCATTACAAGAAGCAAAACATTGTTTAGAAGAAGCGCTACAGACTGTTGAAAAAGATTTTAATCGCGCTCGTATTGAACAATCACTTTATGCGATCGAACAAGCTATTCAACGCTGTGATTACACGGTTCATATTTTAGAACAAGATTGAAAAAACTTCCCATCATAAGGTGGGAAGTTTTTTCAAATGGCATACTTCATAATTATTACCGTTATAATTAAAAAATATACAGAATTAGCAATTTCTAAAACCCCTACTTTTATAATAGAAATTTTTTTGCCATATAACATAATTGCTCGAATGACACTCGGTATAAAAATAAGAGAACACCACGGATTGATAGCAAAGACAATGACTGTTAATACAATATGATACCCCCATGATATAAGACGATACTTCGGGTTATTTTTCTCGCGAATCATCGTTTTTACATAAAATGTACTTCCTAAAAAATATAAAAATGAAATAAGCGCAATAAATAATGCCGTTTTATCTATAAGTTTCATTGAAAAATAATAACTAACTAAACCACCAATACAGAAAACAATAATTGCACTGATGTCATTGAGTAATGCTCTTTCATTTTTTTGACGAGCGTAATACATATTTACTATAAATAATGGGATCATTATTGCTACGAATAAAAGAATGCGCCATTCATATAATAGAGAAATCATCCCAAATATAAATGCGATGATAAAATATACAATTGCAGCATGTAAATACTCTTTTTTTCGTCTTTGCTTTATGTACGTAAGAAATGGATACGTAGCTAAATAGATAAAGAACCAAGCTAAAAACAACGGAATATGATACATAGTAGGTTTCCCAAGTATGACACTTAATAGAAATGGTATAACGAGCATGGCCCATGCACCGTGTTGCTTCGGAATAACTAACTTCATTAACTATACACCTCCCTTTTGAAAATAGTTCTCACCTACTATTATACAAATAAATTTATATAATAACGGATATATATTGAATCTATTTTTTGACAATAAAAAATGCTCCTTACAATATGTAAGAAGCATGAAAGAGGCAAACGAATATGTAAGTCGCGACCCTACCTTATATGAGTATGCTTTTCTATGCCATGTTATGCTTATCTAATATGCCATATTTCTTTTTAAATCTTGTAAGAATCGTAATCCAGGACGTACTAAATAATAGTAAGAAAACAACATTCGAAATCGCATGGCTCAAATCGAAATAAAAACTTGCGATATAATACGAAATGACAGCTTCCCACGTTGCCTCACGTATAAAACCGAGAAGCCCCCATAAGTTCATAATCCAGCCAAATAAAAATCCAACAAACAATCCGTATAGAAGTCTTCCCCATAGCTTTCGCATTAAAAATGTATTCCGTAATAATCCAGCTATAAAACCAATCATACCCCATGAAAACATTTGCCATGGCGTCCACGGACCTTGTCCTAAAAAGATGTTAGATACGATAGCCGCTGTTGCACCGATCATAAAACCAGTTTCACTCCCAAACACAATTGCAGAAACGATAATGACAAATGAAGTCGGTTGTACACTTGGCAATATCGAAAATGGTACGCGGCTAACTGCTGCAATTGCCGCTAACACAGCAACGAGCACAATTTCACGTGAAACAAAAGCCTTTCTTTCAAAACGGATATAAAACGGTAACATAATAACAACTAATAAAAACAAACTACTTAACATGTAATAACCGTCCATGATAAGTGTAGTAAAGAGTAGTGTGCCTATTATTACTGCAAAAATACATATTATGAATGCAACATATCGTTTGGACACGCTTCGTACACATCCTCCCACGTTAATGCATATGGTAACTCTTTTCGAATGAATCGATTAATAGAGGTTGTATAAAAGAAGTTGCCACTAAAGAATTCTTTCGGTGCATCATTCATAATAACTGCTCCGTCAAATAACATCATGCATTGATCAACGTATTTCGCTGCAAACTCAATATCATGCGTTGCCATTACAATTGTTGTACCTTCTTTTTGCAGCTTTCTAAATAGCTCTCCTACTCTTTCTTTTTTCCACGGATCTAATCCCTTTGTCGGTTCATCAAGTATTAATAAAGTCGGCTTTGATAATAACGTTGTACATAACGCAAGTAGTTGTTGCTCTCCCCCGCTACAATCATGCGGATGGCGTTCTTTAAGCGAATACAACCAAAACTTCTTCAACATATCTTCTGCTATTTCTTTTCCTTGTTCTCCGTATAACTCACGTGCACGTTCATACACTTCTTCCCACACTGTATCAAATGTAAAATGATAGTACGGATGCTGCGATACATACCCGATCCTTTTAAATCGTTCTTTCGAATCAATTTTATGTATCACTTTCCCATTCCACTTTACTTTCCCTCTTCTCGCTTTTTGTAATCCAGCTAAAATCGTTAACAGTGTAGACTTACCTGTACCATTTTTTCCAACGAGAGCTACCCATTTTCCTTTTTCAATCGATACGGTTAAGTTTCGTAAAATAAGTGGACTATTTTTTTCATATTGGAACGAAATATGCTCTGCACTTAAAATGACTTCTCGCTTTTCACTTTGTGCTATTGGCTCATTCACATATGATATCGCTGAAAAATGATTCAGTTTCATTTGCGCTTCTCGCACTGTAAACGGAATATCTTCCGTATTCCATTCTAAAAACAATCTTGGAATTTGCGGAATAAATGGACGGAATTTTTCTACTTCCCACATGTTCGCGATAACCGTTTTAGGATTTCCATCATACACGATTTGACCATTATTCATACAAATAACGCGAGTAGCAAGTGGGATCACCTCATCTAAACGATGTTCACTTAACACAATCGTAATACCAAGTTCTTCGTTAATACGTTTTAACAATCCTAAAAACTCTTTCGCAGCAATGGGATCTAACTGCGCCGTCGGTTCATCTAATAATAATAGTTTTGGCTGCATAACTAATACCGCAGCTAAATTGACGAGCTGCTTTTGCCCGCCAGATAACGTATGAACAGATTGGTGCAATAAATCTTGAAATCCTAAGAAGCTAATAAGCTCTGCTATTCGTTTTTGAATAATCTGTGATGGTAACCCGATATTTTCTAAAGAAAATGCTAATTCTTGAATGACCGTATCCATTACGAGCTGATTTTCTGGATTTTGAAATACCATACCAATTTCTTGTGCAGATAATAAATCAGGTACTTCCTCTAATAAAACGTCATCATAAAAAATTTCTCCTGAACGTGTACCGATTGGAAGTAATTCCTTTTTAAAATGTTTCAATAAAGTCGTCTTTCCAGAGCCTGATCCGCCGGCAAGTGTAATAAACTCTCCTTTTTGAATAGAAAGAGAAATATGCTGTAACGCATATTCGTTTTCATCAGCATATACAAATGATAAATTGTTTATTTCTGCATGCGCCACCATATCCATTCCTTTCCTTCCATTATAATTGGTAGACTAATAAACATCATAAATACTCCGAACATCACTCCATCGTATTGCTGAAATAGAATAGATTCGACTTTCGGATAAATGATTAGCTTTCCCCCGCCATACGTATTACATATAATAGCAATGATAAGTAGAATACTTAAATAACTGAGCGTATACCAATCTCGTCTTTCCATTCTATACCGAATATATGTCGTACGCTTCGTTACACCAAATCCACGGGCTTGCATGGAATCTGCTGTTTGCAGCGCATCTTCTAATGAACAAATTAATAATACTTGCAGCAATTGCATACCATTTTTCACCCGTTCTACAATGGAACCTGCGTCTACTTGTACACCTTTCGTTTTTTGAACGAGTGTTATTTTCTGTAATCGCCTCATAAACAAAGGAACAAACCTCACCGTAATCATCGTTAACAATGCTACTTTCGGTGAAATTCTAGAAAACAAATATAAAAATTTATGACTCGAAATAATATCATTATACGAAGCAAACGTAAACATAATCGCAACTAATAATAATCCCATTACTACTCCAAACATAATCGCCTCAAGCTTAATACGGCTATCACCTAACCAAAATAACGTAGTTCGCCCTCTATGTGTTAATAACGAATTAAATAAAATGACCATAAAAAAGAAAACGATTGTGCTCGGTAACATCTTTCTTATCTTTTCACTATTCCCTTGCATTATATTGATTATGACGATTAATAGTATTGCTCCAATTAAAAAAAGAGGATGAAGACACATCATACATAGTATCATCACCCCGATATAATAGAAAAAATTCACAAAAGGATGTAAAGAAGAAAAACTTATTTTCATAGTCCTTTACCGAATGCCTTTCTTATTTTAATACATACACCCACTCAATTGTATCTCCTGGTTTAACTGTTACTACACCTGCACTATGATTTGGAAACGCACCGTTCACACGATATTTCCATCCACTAGTATCTGTAATATCTTTTTCATATAAATCATTAATACCTTTTACATAAATATCACCTTTGGAGCCCATTGCATCCACATCTAAACCTGTACGCTGCAATACTTTATAAACAGTATCGCCTTCTTGTACATCCATTTTTTTCGCACCTAATAAGTACCCTTTATCACCTTTTACTGAGATAGTGACTTGTTTTGGTTTTGGTATTACTGGATCTGGCACTGGCGGTACTGGATCTGGTACCGGTGTTGGTGGCGTTGGTACAGTTGCTTGTTGCTCTTTATTCGGATCAACCTTCTGCTCCTGCTTCGGTGTTTCTTTCGGCTGATTCACAACCTTCGCTTCTTCTTTTATTTCTTGCGCTTTCGGTTGTTTCTCTTCTTGTGCTTTTTGCTGTTCTGGTTGCTTAGTAGCAGGCTGTTCCTGAGGTTTCTCTTCTTTCTTTACTTCCGGTTGTGCCTGTGCCTTTTCTTCTTTCGGCTTCTCTTCTACTTTTTGCTCTTGTTTCTCTTTCTGCTCTTCTTGCTGCTTTTGCTCTTGTTCAGCTTGTTTTTCCTCCGGTTTTTCTTCCGGTTTCGCTTCATCTTTTTTCTCTTCTTGTTTTGCTACCTCTTCTTGCTTTGGTTCTACTTTCTTCTCAGGCTTTACAGCTGCCTCTTCACACCCGGCAAGTAGCCCAAGTGAAAGCATTAAAGAAATAAACCATTTCATCTTACTCATGTTGTCTCTCACCTTTCATATTAAAAATTAGGAGCAAATGATTGCTCCTAATTTTTGTTAAGCTGCTTTACGTCTCCATAATACATATGCAGAAGCAATACATAATACACCCATACCTACTTCTGTAGCTGCACTATGAGAAGATGCTCCTGTTTTTGGTAACGTGCTACCGTTTCCTGACTTTTTGCTTTTAACTGGTTCGTTATCGACAACAACTTTTAGCGTGTCATCTTTCGTTTCTTGTTGTACTTGTTTTTGTTCTTCTGGTTGCTCAGTAACTTCTTTTTCTACTACAATATTTTCTGCATCCACATTTGGTTTCGTATCAATTTCAGGAACAGATACAGTTGACCAGTCATAAATCGATTTCCCAAGATCTTTAAACTGAAGTAAAGCTAAGAATGCTTGCTCTGTAGCCATTCCGCTACCGTTTTGATCACTTGGTAACCATTTGAATTCACCATTTGGAAGTTGGTATGACAGTAGATTTTGCATTGCCTTATGTAGACGATTTTGATCTACATCTTGTACAAGAGATAATCCAATAATTGCTTGTGCAACACTATTAGAATTTTCTTGTCCATCAGCAGAAAAACCACCTTTTTCTAGCTGTTCGTTATATAAATAGGCAACAGCCTTTTGCACAGCGGGTTTCACATCTTCTCGTTCTTGATAAGGAGCTAATGCTGATAAAACCATACCTGTTACATCAACGCTACTAGCACTGTCTTTACTGCTTGCGCTATCGTAAGTCCAGCCACCATCTGTATGCTGTGAGTTTAAAAGCGCATCTACTAAAGCAACTCGATTCCATTTTGAATTCACTGGCACTTCATATTTCTTCGTATCAAATGCAAGTAAAGCAAATGTATAACCTGTAACAGAATTCACTTTATCTGATTCGTACAATTTTTGAACTAAATTATGTTCGCCAACCTTTGTAGGGTCTGCTTGCATTGCATTCATCATAATAATCGTTCTAGCTAAATCTGTCGCTGAAAAACGGTTAATGCGCTTTTCTACTTTTTCAGTTACTGACTTAACATAATTTAATTTCGCCTCAATTGGAACATTCTTTCCAGAACGAGAAAGGCCTAAAGCTACCCAATCACTTTCAATTCCATCTTGTAACATCTTTTCAGATGTCTTAAAGATCGCTTCATTTACTTGCGCTACTGGAACTTGAATGTTCTCTTGCTTTGGTTGTTCTACCTTTTCATCATTTTTTTTTGGTTCTTCTGGTTTTTCTTGTTTGGAATCATCTGTCTTTGGTTCTTCTGGTTTTTCTTGTTTTGGATCATCCGTCTTTGGTTCTTCTGGTTTTTCTTGTTTTGGATCATCTGTTTTTAGTTCTTCTGGTTTTTCTTGTTTTGGGTCATCTGTCTTTGGTTCTTCTACAGTTTTACAAGTACCAAATTTATCTAATGTTTGCTGTAATGTTTCCTGGCTCATATTGCTCCAGTCTGCAACAAAACGAAAGACAACAACATCTCCAGACTTTAATTTATAACTATCTGCTCCAACTTCTGCAGATTTATCATTTACATCATACAACCAGCCGCTTGTGTCCCCAGCCATTAAGCCGTCAATGCCTTTAACATACGTTCCAAACGACATCGTCTCTGCTGTTACTTTGTCCCCCATGACTTTTTGCAGCAAACTTAAAGCTGTTTCCCCATCTGTAATTTGCTCTTCTTTCGGGCATAACATAATGCCCTTTTTTGATTCACCAATAATTGCAAGTTTTGCTGTATTTCCTTCAGCAAACGTAATATGTACTGTATTCGCAAAAGAAACAAATACGAGTGTAACTGCCATTAACGACGTAAGCAGCCATTTTTTCAACATTGCCATCCCAAAATTTCCTCCCTTACTACTATTTACACAAAAAAAGACCCTTCAAGGGCGTGCAATTGACACTCTTTTTTTGTAAGTGTCGAACAAACTGTGCAACACCTCCTACCCACATCATTCGCGGCTATATTTGTATAGGAAAAATAATTTTGTTTATGAACGTATCATTGTGATAACATTCACTTTTCTAGGCAAAACTGACTTCCATTCAAGTTATCGTAAAACGATAAACCTATACATTCTGTTAATTATAAATTTCTGTATTATTTTACTATTGACAAAGAATTTTGTCCATGCTTTATCGGATTTATTTTCTAAGAATAGTAGTTTACTATCCTTTAACGATGCAAACTCTTTTCACTAATAATGACGCCATCTTCATCCGCATAAACATATTCATTCGGCTTCCATTCTACTTGTCCAAATTGCAATGAAATACCACGCTCTCCTTTTCCTTCTTTTATACTTCTATTTGGCATCGTCCCTAACGCTAAAATACCAATATTAATATTCTTTAGTTCACTAGAATCACGAACATATCCATTTACAATAATTCCTGCCAGCTTTCTTTCCTCCGCAATAGCTGCCAAATTATCACCAAGTAACGCACAATTCGTAGACGCTCCGCCATCAACGACTAATACCGTTCCTTCTGGTAATGTTTGCAATCCTTCCTTCACTAGTACGTTATCATCCTTCACTTTTACCGTTGCAATTTTCCCGTGAAATTGTTCTTTCTTCCCAAAAGACCGAAATGACTGGCGACATATTTGTAATTCCTTTTCAAACTCATCACATAGATCCGTAGTTTTCCACATCTTTTTTCCCCTCTTTTCCTTATTCTTTCTATATAACATATTCTTGGATTATTTTCGTTTCCCTGTCTAATGTTGCAAGAATTTGTATGTGCAGAAAAAGGATAGAAAAACTATTGCCTTAAGAAGACACCTTTATTATAATCTATTTCACAGATAAATTTCAGAATATTAAAAATTAATCAAGTGAAAAAGGAGGGGTTTTATGCAATTACATACCAAGGTAAAAAAGCAGCCGAGTAAACGAAAGTTTAAAATGCCTGACGCGTACGTACTATTATTTTTTATTGCCTTACTTTGTGCCATTGCTACATATTTCGTTCCTGCTGGAGAGTTTAAAAGAGTTACAAACGGTACTGTTACAACGACAATACCAGGAAGTTATCATTCTGTTCCACAATCTCCGGTAGGATTTGTTTCTTTTTTTACCGCTATTGAAAAAGGAATGACACTTGCTGCTCCTATCATCTTCTTAATTTTATTTACAGGTGGAGCCATTGCCATTCTTGAAAAAACAGGCGCTCTTGACGGTTTAATCTATCATGTTATTAACAAATTTCGTAATCAGCAATTACTTTTCATTTGTATTGTCGCCGCACTCTTTTCTATTCTCGGAACAACTGGCATTATCGTTAACTCGGTTATAGGCTTTATCCCCATCGGCATCATCGTTGCACGCACATTGAAATGGGATGCTATCGTCGGTGTAGCAATTATTTATTTAGGCACTTATGCTGGTTTTAATGCTACTATATTATCTCCCTCACCTTTAGGCATTTCACAAAAAATCGCCGAACTTCCGATGTTTTCAGGAATTGGTTTACGCACAGCAATCTATATCTCTTTTTTAATTGCCACCATTTTATATATTAATTGGTATGTAAAACGCTTAAAAAAATCGAATAAAGGAAGCATACTCGGAGATAACTGGTTTCCAAGTAATGCTCTTTCAAGTGAGAAAGAACTAGAGAAAACTGAAGTTCCTTGGACAATACGTCACAAATTAATTTTACTCGTTTCGGCTTTATCGTTAATTGCATTTTTAATAGGCGCTTTCCGTCTACATTGGACAGACGCAGAAATGACCGCTACTTTTATTTTCATAGCAATTACAGCTGGAATAATAGGTGGTATGAAAGCGAACGATATCGCTTCTACTTTTCTAGCAGGCTGCCAAAATCTCATATACGGTGCTTTGATCGTCGGAATGGCTCGTTGTATTTCAGTCATTTTAGAACAAGGCAAATTACTTGATACAATCGTTAACCAACTCTCACAGTCTCTCGAAGGACAAAGCCCTGTATTTGGCGTTATCGGCATGTATGTAAGTAGTGCCGCATTACATTTCCTCATTTCATCCGGGACAGGAGAATCTGTTATTTTCATTCCGATATTAGCTCCATTAGCTGATTTCATGCACATTACACGTCAAGTTACAGTACAAGCTGTTATGCTTGGAGAAGGTGTAGTAAACTGCCTCAATCCAACTTCTGGTGTTTTAATGGGCGTACTCGCAGCGAGCGGTATTTCTTACGGCAAATGGATTCGCTTCATGGCTCCACTTGCATTCATTTGGTTTATCATCGGACTTATTTTTCTTATTATTGGCGTGAATATTGAGTGGGGACCGTATTAAAAGACTCATATTATACTTTACTTAATAAAATATCGATTCTATTCTCCAATCCTATAAAAATCACTTATTCTAGTATAGATATAAACAGGGATTGATCATAGTGATCAATCCCTTCTCTCAAAGTAAAATACCTTTAAGTATGTTACTTCCAAATTTTATTTACCCATTCCGGATGATCAATAAAAGGATTACGATTATGTTGATATTTCGTAAAAATCACTTCATTACGCTTTCGCTCTAAATCATCTACAGGGTCTTGTTCATTCCATTTTAGTAAAACGGATAGTTTGCCCATGTATGGATCTTTATTGTTATTCACCTTTTCATTTAATTCTAAGTCTATTTCGCCGTTGTCTCCTTCATAACGAACAGCCATGTAAAATAGCATTCTAGCGATATCTCCTTTTACACTATCACGAGGTTCCCAAGAATCACTATCATATTTACATTCTGTCGCTTCCGAATGATTCACACCACCATTATCAAAATCCAGATTTCCACGTGAACTATTTACAGATACATCCGTCGCTCTTAAATGATGCAAATCTGTTCCAGCTCCTGCAGTCGTTCCAAAATCACCGTGAGATTTTGCCCAAACATGCTCTCGGTTCCAATTATCAACTCCTGAACCATTCGTAAGTTTCCCTTGCGAACGCCCAGTATATAAGAGTATCACATTGTTTTTATTATTTGGATCTTCATCAGTATCTCTTAGTGCTTCCCAAACCGCACTGTATGATAACTTTGTATGATCATCAATAATATTATGAAGTTCCTTCTTTAACTCTAAACCCGTTTTTCCTATTGCATTATTATAATATGTATCATCATAGCTTTTTACAGTAATCTCTTGTGGTGATGCAGAAGCTACTTCACCGTGTATGATATCTGTGAATGATAGAGATGCAGTACTTAAAATAAAAAATGAAGATAGTGTAACCATAGCAAGCTTTGTATTTCGAAATTTCATATACCCATTTCCCCTTTAACATATAATTTGAAGCTATTAACTAAAAAATGCTTTCTAACCCCCAAAAACTTTTAGAAAGCCATACCCATCCTTTTCTTTTTATTTAATACAAAACTCTATTGATTCTGTATTATTTCCACACTTTTGGTTTATCTACTTCTCAAGGAATATCCTTCTCTAGTAAAGATTATTAAAATATTCTTTACAATTAAAAAGTAGTTTAATGTTAACTTATAAATTTCAATTTTTTCATGCAATTATGCATATTTGATAAATCGTTCGACTTTTCCTTTTTCTATAATTGTCTTTATTTTTTGGTGTAAAACCCTTCTTCCTCTGAAAAATAAGTACAAAAATAGATTGGATACCATGTAAGGCACCAATCTATTTTAATTAAAGAAACTTTGGTAATTCTGAGTTCACAACACATTGCGCAGTAATGATAACATTTTTATATTGAGACAGAACTACTACTATTTATTTGCTATCGAATCTATATACTTTTTAATTACTTCATATACATATTCTTGATTTGCCGCTGCTGTATTTGGATTGTATTTTCCGCCGTTTGTTTTATTGTTAGATAATACTCGAATTCCTAAAAATGGTACGTCATAAGCTTTTGCGATTTGCGCTGCGGCAGCACCTTCCATTTCTTCAACAGATGTACCGTATTTTGTATGGAACCATTTAATTCTATCAACTTCATTATTCCAAACATCTGCTGAACCTATAATCCCTTCAACCACTTTACCTTTTGTATATTTATCTTTTACCGAATTAGCTGCTGCAAGTAAATCCTTATCTCCCTCGTAGTATCGGATTTTCTCAGCATTTGGATCTTCTCCTGCACTTCCTTCAGAAGCCATTAAGTCCATAGAAATCCATTTTGTCGGCTCAATTCCTTGATTCTCATCCATATTTGTTGTTTTTAATGAACCTATGTTTGCTACTTGTTTTCCTAAAACAATATCAAATACGTTTAAATTTGGATCGTGTCCACCTGATGTTCCTTGGTTAATAATCGCCTTAGGCTTATATTTTTCAATAGCCACTGCTGTAGCGGCCGCTGTATTTTCCATTCCTTTACCTGTTTTCGCTACGATTACAGGATAATTGTCGACAGTGCCTTTATAAAATACGAAAGTTCCAGACTTTTCTTCTTTCACATTTTTTAACCTTTTTGCAAACTTCTCAGCCTCTATCGGCATTGGCCCTTGAATTAAAATAGGTTGTTGATTACTTTTTGCCTCAACTTGTTTTGGAGTCACATTACATCCCGCAAGTATTGATAATGACAATGCAACAGTAGTTACTAGGGCAGCACATTTTTTCAACGTATTCTTCTTCATAAATAATCTCCTCTTTCTCTTGTTGTTTTCTATACTCGATGCTTTTGGTCCAAATAAAAAAGTTCTAGAAATTGTAGAAGAATCTCTACTTTCTAGAACTACGGTAGTCAAAGTTAATTAAGCAAAAGATAAAACAAATGCCAAATTATAGATCGGTAGCGCTCATGAAATAGCACGGCCGAATACTTTAACCCGTAGTCCAGTTCTTTCATTGGGAACTAGGTAGAAACGCTCGGACCATATTACCGAGTATATACGAGTGACGATGTGTAAAATTATTATATTGGTAATATATCAAACTTTTAGTGTGCACACAATCTAAATGTGAACATTTTCATTAAAATCATTTTAAATGTTCGTTTTTTACAAGTTAAATGGACAGTATTTTCATCTTTCAATGGATAATACCTGCAAAAAACTTACAATCCAAATACTAAACTAGATTTACCTACAACAACCGATCGCTGCTGCTTTTTTCAACCCATCTTGTCCCCTCTTCATATCAGTCTATGAACGGGGCGGGAAGGGTGCCATAAAGAATGGACGGAAGCCGCGTTTTCCGCGCAGCTTCCGTCCCGATTTTCCGGACAACTAACTCAAATACCGATTTCGGATGACCCCCATGTGATGAATCTCGTGTCCTGCGATGCCGTACGCGAGGGCGCGCGCCGTAATACTTGCGTTGTTGGCTGAGCCTTTACGAGACCACGCCTCCTCCGGTAACCCGCGCAGCAGTGTGATCGTCGATTGCCGTACGGCCCGGTAGTCTTCGGCCAATTGCGCGGTTGTCCAGTTTCCGAAAGGAGGCATGAACAATTCCTGGTCGAAACCGGACAGAGGCGTCTGGTCCCCTCTTGCGAACCGAAGCAGGCGGTAGGTCATAACGCGTTCTCCGTCTGCAATGTGGCCCACGACTTCTTTCAGCGTCCATTTTCCTTCCGCATACCGATACGCGCCATTGCTTTCGGTCAACGATGCCAGCAGCTCGGTCATTTGCTTTTCCTGAGCGAGCAAAATGTCGATGATGTTGCCTTCCGGTACCAACCTAATATACTCTCCGAAGTTGACGGCATATTCCTCTTCAGACGGTCTTTGATTCATGCGTAATCACCTCTCTATGGAGTTATAGAAAATTAAAATGTTCTTTCCAATGCTCTACTGCGATTTTTTTGCGAATTTCGTAATTTCGGCATGTATAATGAATTCGCGAAAGAATAAAACTTTCCTTTTTTTATACATTCCTATCCTAACGTGGTTTTAGTGTTCTTGTTTGTTACTGGATTAGCCAAAAAAATGTATAAAAAAGGATAATCAGCCCCATAACGGGCTAACTATCCTATAAAATTAAAACTTCTTTTCCTATGTATCATCATTTCGTTATTTCACCAAACTGAGCTCTCGTCACTTTCATCAAGTCATCCACTTTTAGCTCAATTTGCACGCCAATCTTTCCGCCGCTCACTATGATTGTTTCAAGCGATTGCGCACTCGCATCAATGCATGTTGAAAATAACTTCTTCATTCCGACTGGTGAGCAACCGCCGCGAATATATCCTGATACTTTCGTAATATCTTTAACAGGAATCATTTCAATCTTCTTTTCACTAACCGCTTTTGCTGCTGCTTTCAAGTTCAGTTCTTCATCTACCGGAATGATAAACACATGATAATTTTTACTATTTCCTTGAGCGATTAACGTTTTATATACTTCTCTCACTTCTCGTCCAATTTTCTCTGCTACTGATACGCCATCAATTTTTCCATCGTCTGGATCATATGACATCATCGAATATTCAATTTTCTCTTTATCTAATATTCGCATCGCATTTGTTTTATCTTTTTTCATAGCGGTCTCCTTAAAAGGTTATTTCATATTATTAAGTTTTCTTTTATTATACACCCTTTTCCATTTTACCTGCATAACTTCACATTTTTGTAGATATATTTATGCATCATCCTACAAAGATTTTATTTCCCATTAAATTTAAAATCACATAAAGTGAAACTTTAATCAGTGGGGGTTTTCTTCATTCCCCACTGATTATTAGTTGAACCAATCGGGCTGCCCGTTAATGCTGATTTTACATTTAACGTCCAAACTCTTTATTAAATATTTTATCCCTGCCTGTAATAACTTCTGGTCCTACTGCATTAATAGCAGTTACTAAAATATGTTCTCCTCCAACAGGTCCACCAACCCTTGTTTCAAATCCAAAAGTCCCACCAGCATGCCCCCAATACGATTGTCCATCTGATGTTTTCTCTTCATAAATTCCTAGTCCAACCTTACCTATAGGTGAATCTACTGTTGTGAACATCTGATCCATTAGCTCTTGATTTAAGAGCTTTCCACCCAACAGTGCACTGAAGAATGTAGTCAAATCTTCCACTGTTGAAACCATATTTCCAGCTGCATTTGCCCATGACTGATTAATTTCTGTCAAATCATATAAACGACCTGATCTATCCATATTATATCCATTAGCATGCTTACCCGGTATGTGCGAACTTGCTTCCATTACAAATGTCTCTTTTAACCCGAGCGGTTCAATAAATCTTTTTCTAATTTGCTCCGCATACGTATCTCCTGTTACCTTCCGAATAATTTCCCCGGCTATAACAGTATTTGTGTTTGAATAGTCCCAGCCCTCCCCTGGTGCAAATACAGGCGGCTTTGCAAGTGCTAAACTTATGAGCTCATCGGTACTATAATAACGAAATGGGTTTTGAGGCAATGTAATATCTCGCATATCTAAATCAGTATATGCTGCAATCCCACTTGTATGGTTTAATAACTGACGAATTGTAATTTTACTCCCATCATATCCGTTACCCTGTACAACTCCTGGCAACCATTTTTCAACTGTATCTTCAAGGTTTAATTGTTTCTCTTCAGCCAATTGCAGTACAACAGAAGCAGTGAAAGTCTTCGTTATGCTTCCGATACGGAACGAAAAATTCGTTTCTACAGGGTGTGGCATCTCATAACTAGCTGTTCCGGTAGCATACGACCAACGCTTTCCATCCTTTAATCCGCCAGCTATAACACTAGGAATTTTTTTATTCGTTACTAATTGATCCATTACATTTTGTACTTCTTCTCGATGTTTACTTTTCTTTTCCTTATCAGTGGGTTCCTTTTTTGATTTTGCCGCAAATTCTGAAGCTAAAATATTATTAATTTGTTTCTCTGCGCCTAATACATTAATATTTATCGAGATAACATGCTGACCATCTTTCGTTCCACCAGCAAAGTTAGTAAAACCAGGGATACCACCACCATGTCCCCATACTTCAGTACCATCTGGTAATTTTGTTGCGTGAATACCAAGTCCATACTTTCCTAATGGGGTATCTACTGTGTGAGTCACCATCTCCTTCTGCATTTCCGGTGTTAGTAATTTACCACCTAATAAGGCACGGAAGAACGTTGTCATATCTTCTCCTGTCGAAATCATTTCACCACTAGCATTAGCAAACGATGGATTAAACAAAGTAATATCTACTAATTTATCTCCCGTATTTAAATAGCCACGGGCATTTTTTTTCGGAATATCCATTGAGCTTCCAGGAAGAACTGTTTCTTTTAAACTAAGAGGATCAATAATTCGTTTTTGTATCTGCTCAGCATATGATTCCCCTGTTACTTTCTGAATAAGTAATCCAATAATAACCATATTCGTATTCGAGTATGACCATCCTTTTACTGGTTCTAATTGTAAGGCACGAGAAATTAATTGTTCCGCTGTATAATTCTCACTTGGATTCTCTATTAATTTCTCTTTAAGATCTGGAGTCAAGTAATCAGCAATTCCGCTTGTATGATTTAATAGTTGGCGAATCGTAATTTTGCTGCCATCATAACCTTTCCCTTTTATAAGTCCCGGCAACCATTTCTCTACCGTATCATCAAGACTTAACTTCTTTTCACCCGCAAGCTGCAATACTACTGTAGCTACAAAGGTCTTCGTTGTGCTCCCAATTCTAAAAGCAGAATCAGCATCTACTCTATGATTTCTCTCAATATTACCTTCCCCAGAAGCATATGCCCAACTTGCCTCTCCATTTTTCACAGTAACAATAACTCCTGGAATATTCTTTGCATCGGCAGCTTTATCAATAACTTGTTCAATTGATGTCCTTTTGTTTACGGCATGTACGTTTTCATAAGAAGGTATCGCTAACGCTCCAACCAATATTGCTCCTGTTAAAGTAAGGGCTGTTCCTTTTCTTAAGATAAATGACTTCATTATGCATCGCTCCTATTATTTTAATTTTTTCTGTTGTCTTACTCCCTCACCTTAACTTCAATATTGTTAAATCACATAGTGACAAAACGTTTTAATTTATTTATGACGCTTTATGCAACTATGTCATATAAAACATGTGACAAACTGTCAACTGCTTCATATGACATACTTTGTTGACTGTTTTTCTATTGACGATTTCAAAGATATGTTACATGATGAATCTGAATCATTGATAATTAATCTTAAAATACAAGTAGGTGCTTAATTTATGTTCTCATTCACAAAAAAATGGATTTGGTATGACTGGATATTTGTGCTCGTACGAACATTTTGGCTAATTGTTATCATCGGCGCTAATTTTATGTTTCCAACATCCATTCATACATCAAGTATGATTGTACTTTCTCTCACTTTTGTCGTTTACCTTGTACCATTAATTATTCGATATAAGAAACCAGAATGGTACCCTGCATTCGATATTATTACTGCGGGTTGTTTTTATCTTTACTTAGCATCCGTAGCTCCAAATTTACTTTGGTCTTTCATTTTACTCGTAATCATTATTGGACTATGTAGTAATCAAAATAATTATATATGGAGCGGTATTTTTTGTGGATTTGCATTCCCGCTATTGAATGCTTGGATTGCCAACCGACCACCATATGAACTAATCGTTAGTTGTAGTCTCGGTTTTGCCATTGGCATTTCTTTTAATATATTAATTCAGTATCATAAGCAATCTCGAATTATTGAAGAGCAAAAACTACTATTAGAGCAACATATTAATAGGATTGAAGAGCTTACTTTAATAGAAGAACGTAATCGATTGTCACATGAACTACATGACACAATTGGTCATACACTTACTTCTCTCATCGCTGGCGTCACATCACTAAGATCATCGGTACCGGATTCACAGTTTGAACGAATTGATTCCCTTATCAGTATTGCTCAGCATAGTCTAAATGATATTCGAAAGCATCTACATGAGCTATCTCATAATCCACTTAGTAATTCATTAAGTGAATCACTACAACAATTAACAAAAGAATTTATGAAATCTACAGGTACAACCGTTACATTTCGTATGATCGGAAACGAGACTCTTGTAATGCAAAAACTAAATTTTTGCCTATACCGTTGTCTTCAAGAGTCGTTAACAAATGCTGTTCGGCACGGTAAAGCGAGCAACATATCCGTTCAACTACATTTCGACGACCAACAACTTCGATTGCAAATTGAAGATAACGGGATTGGAATGAAAGAAATTCAATTTGGCTTTGGACTCAGCGGAATGAAAGAGCGACTTGAACAAATTCAAGGGACATTATCGGTTCAGTCTAATGTTGAACAGGGAACATTAATTGTTTGTAATATTCCATTACAAACAAAACTTGTACATGACATAATTCGCTTATTGGTCGTTGATGATCAGACACTTATTACAAATAGTTTAGAGCAAATTTTAGAGCACCAAACTGATTTTATTGTTGCTGGTAAGGCATATGATGGATCTGATGCATTAAAATTATGTGAACAATTACAACCTGACATTGTACTAATGGACATTCAGATGCCAGAAATGAATGGTATTGAGGCTTTACTAGAAATGAAGCGACGTTGGCCTAATATGAAGATTGTACTTATGACAACATTTGAAGATTCCTTACAAGCAGCAACAGCACTTGAACATGGAGCTGAAGGTTACATGTTGAAATCTATTCATCCACAAGAAATGAAGGAGGCCTTGAAACTTATTTATAACGGTGGAACTTGGATTGACCAATCAGTTGCCACACGCATTTTTGAAGAAATGAAAATTCAACGTGAGCAATTAGCGAAAATCAAATCAACTAAACAAACTTCTCCATATGGGCTTACAAAACGGGAAATGGAAATTTTAGAACATCTATCAAACGGATTACGCTATAAATCTATTGCCGCTAAGCTATTTTTATCTGAAGGAACAATCCGTAATTACTGCTCAAATCTCTATTCAAAACTAGGTGTTAACAATCGTGAAGAAGCGATAAAAATGGCACGAACAGAAAACATCTTGTAGGCAATGTGCAATGAATACATTTCGCTTCACAACTAAAAATATTGATAATTCAAAAATCATCTGATATAATTTGGAAAAACTTATGTTAAGGAGAGATTTGTCATGCGAAATGTTAATACTTCTTTCCAACTTCATCATCATACGTAACGCCGTGTATCCGAAGAAAAATTTTTCTTCGTGGGTACAGGGCTTTTCCTGTTGACCCACGAAGCGTTCATAAAGCTATGTGGGTATTTTTATACCCGCATAGCTTTTTTTAATTTAAAAAAGGAGTGATTATAATGGAAATGAAAAATGTAAAAGGAACGAAAGACTATTTACCAGAGGAACAAGTGTTGCGAAATAAAATTAAAAGAGCTTGTGAAGACACGTTCGAACGATACGGATGTAAACCGTTAGAAACACCAACGTTAAATATGTATGAGCTTATGTCTTACAAGTACGGCGGTGGCGATGAAATTTTAAAAGAAATATATACGCTTAAAGATCAAGGAAAGCGCGACCTTGCCTTACGCTACGATTTAACCATTCCATTCGCAAAAGTCGTGGCAATGAACCCGAACATCCGCCTCCCTTTTAAACGGTATGAAATTGGAAAAGTATTTCGAGATGGGCCAATTAAACAAGGTAGATTTCGTGAGTTCATACAATGCGACGTTGATATAGTTGGTGTAGAATCTGTCATGGCAGAAGCGGAACTTATGAGTATGGCGTTTGAACTGTTCCGAACGTTAAACTTAGAAGTAACGATCCAATATAATAACCGAAAATTGTTAAACGGCATTCTCGAATCTATTAACATCCCTACTGAACGAACGAGTGACGTCATTTTATCATTAGACAAAATCGAAAAGATTGGGATTGATGGTGTACGAAAAGATGTACTAGAGCGCGGAATTACTGAAGAAATGGCTGATACGATATGTAATACCGTTTTATCTTGTCTAAAGCTTTCAATTAATGACTTTAAAGACGCTTTCAATACTCCACTCGTTGCCGATGGAGTAAACGAACTACAACAATTACAGCAATACTTAATTGCCCTTGGAATAAATGAAAATGCTATATTCAATCCATTTTTAGCACGAGGACTTACAATGTATACAGGTACCGTGTATGAAATCTTTTTAAAAGATGGCTCGATTACATCCAGCATCGGTAGCGGTGGTCGATACGATAATATTATCGGAGCATTCCGTGGTGATAATATGAGCTATCCAACAGTCGGTATTTCATTCGGTTTAGACGTTATTTATACAGCACTATCTCAGAAAGAAACAATATCATCTACAGCGGATGTATTTATCATCCCACTCGGGACAGAATTACAATGCTTACAAATTGCCCAGCAATTACGTTCTACAACTTCCTTAAAAGTCGAACTCGAACTAGCGGGACGCAAATTAAAACGGGCCCTTAATTATGCCAATAAGGAAAACATCCCTTATGTGCTTATTATTGGGGAAGAAGAACTTAGTACAGAAACCGTTATGCTGCGGAATATGAAGGAAGGTAGTGAGGTGAAGGTTCCCCTTTCTTCTTTAAATAGTTATTTATAATACGAACCACCCTCGCTTGGGTGGTTTTTCTATTTTATAGATAACGAAACCATTAGTTAACATAAAACAATTATATTCTACTAAAAATCACAAGTATTTAATATCCAATTACCTATTATTTTTGGCAATATATAGATATTAATTATTTTAGGAGGATTTACTTTGAAAACCTACATACAAGCACTAAAGTGGACTACAGGTATCTATCACCTTTTATTACTTCCTTGTTATTATGTATTTCCAAGTCTTGTTAACCTAAATGGGATACCTTTGCTACTATTAATTGCTTTACATATCACTACTATTTTATTAGCTAAAAAAGCAGGCATGAATGCGTACCCTCATTATATCGGTATTATCGTTACCCTAGTTGCCTTCTTTCCTTATATAGAAATGGTTCTACATTTTATAGCAGCCTTTTTCCTTTTATTAGATGCTGCTTCTACGAATGCAAAAGAAGTGTATGATTCATAGCTGGATAAAATGAAACTTTAATCAGTAGAGTTTTGAAGTCGGTTAGCAAATTGCAAAATTTACACAATAACTTTATTGTTAACACCCAAAAAGGATTTACTTTTTAAGTAAATCCTTTTTTAATTTCAAATTACTTTCCCTACTCCAGACTAATAAAAGAATATTCTGTTTTATTTTTATAAAATTCTAAATATTTACAATACAACTTAATTATCATACATTTTAGTTATGTAAAAAATCTAAGTTTAAAGGAGATGAATTCATGCTTAAAAAGTTAGTAGTAGGTGCATTATTAACTGTTTCATCGTTAACTGGAGGGCTAGGATCAGTATCAGCTAGTACCGAAAAAGATTAT
Organism: Bacillus sp. EE-W1; assembly: GCF_009760835.1. Lineage (NCBI taxonomy): Bacteria > Bacillati > Bacillota > Bacilli > Caryophanales > Bacillaceae > Bacillus > Bacillus sp. EE-W1. The sequence continues at coordinate 194,725 of NZ_WIPE01000069.1, forward strand.
ACGATTTCCTCTTTCGAATATGTAACTGTAGATGAAAAGACTGTTGATTCGTTTAACAAATTGAGTGCTCCATCAAAGGAAGACGTAAAAATAACGCTAGTTCTACCGAAACAAAATCAAAATGGAGACTGGTTATCTTATGGATTTTCGAGCAAAGAAAGTTTAGAGGCTTTTATTGAAAAAGATAAACAAAGGTTGAATAATACAATCACTCCCCTTGGTGTTGAAGGAAGCGGACCTGGTAGTACAGACTTCTATAAACGTACAAATCAAGGTAGCGAATATTTTTCTCTAAGTAGCGGTTATAAAAACTTGTCTCCTAGTTGGCAAAATCAAATTTCTTCTGTAAGTACAGCATCCCCTACTGCTAGCTATTCAACAACGCTATGGGAACGTACTTCAACTGAAGGATATGGAAAAGGTGTTGTTTTTAAACATGCTGATTGGTATGGTAAAACTGCAAACTTGGCTGCCATTCCAACTTCAGCAGTTGAAGTTAAAAAGTAAAAATACAGAAATAAAAGGTGTCTTCACGTATGGAAAACACCTTTTATTTCTACAACTCTTAACTATTATTTTTCGTATTTCTACTCTCCAAAACTTTCTCCATATTATGAGTTGCCCACTCCATCATTAATAGAATCATTGGACGTAGCGATTCACCAAGCTCCGTTAACGAATATTCTACTTTTGGCGGCACTTCACGGTATACTTCACGATGTATAATGCCATCTGCTTCAAGTTCTCTCAGCTGCAGTGTTAACATTCTTTGTGTGATATTAGGTTTTAATCTTTTTAATTCATTAAATCTCTTTGTACCATCTAATAAATGATACAAAATAACCCCTTTCCATTTTCCGCCAATAACCTCAACCATAGCTTCCACTGGACAAGAATATTTATTTAAAAATGGGTAATTTATATTATTTTCGTTTGAACAATCCATCATAAGTCCCTTCCCTTACCAATAGTATCTTTTTTGATACTATAACACATAAATGTGCGTACTTGTATCGATGTTACTTTAAAAATATAATTTACTTACAAAATACATTAATGAAAAGAGGAACTTTTATGACAAATACAAAAGAAATTACAAAAGAGAAAATTATGGAGGCCTTTCATTTCAGACATGCATGTAAAGAGTTCGATCCTATGTACAAAATTTCAGAAGAAGATTTTCATTTCATTTTAGAAACAGGAAGATTATCTCCTTCTTCTTTTGGATATGAACCTTGGAAATTTATTGTCGTACAAAATAAAGAATTAAGAGAAAAACTACAACCGCATTCATGGGGCGCTGGTGGGCAACTTGCAACAGCTAGTCACTTTGTTATTGTTCTTTCAAGAAACATTAAAGATATGCATTATGATGCAGAGTATATTAAACATATGATGAACGATATTATTGGATTACCTGAAGACACTCAACAAATTAGATATGAATTCTTCAAAAAGTTCCAGGAAACAGATTTTAACTTATTACAATCCGATCGTGCTGTATTTGATTGGGCATCTAAGCAAACTTATATTGCTTTAGGTAATATGATGACGAGCGCAGCTCAAATCGGTATTGATTCTTGTCCAATAGAAGGATTTGATAAAGAAAAAGTAGATTCTTTACTTCGTCAAGAAGGCATTATAAAAGACGATAATCTTGAAGCATCAGTTATGGTTGCCTTTGGTTACCGTAAAGAAGAGCCAAAGCGTGATAAAACAAGACAGACTATGGATACAATTGTTGAATGGATTAAGTAATATAGCACTCACAAATAAAACTCCTTCTAGCTAAATACTTATTCTATTGAAGAATCATTTGTTTTTCTAATGTATGAAATTGATTTTTCATGGAAAGATATGTTAGTATGTATACAGTTTGAGCGCTCTATTTTTTAGAGTCGAACAGGAGGAGAATGGATATGTCTGATATTGAAGTTGGCGAAGTGTTTACTCTCAGTGATGAGAATAATGAGGATCAGGAAGTAGAAGTACTCGGAGCGATGGATGTCGAAGGCGCAGAATATATTGCAGTTGCCTTCGTAGAAGACATTCAAACAGAATCTGAGGAAGACATTGATATTTTCTTTTTAAAAGTAGAAGAAGATAATGAGTTTTCATACATTGAAAATGATGAAGAGTTTGATAAAGTATCTGCTGCTTTTGATAAAATTTTGGACGAGCAAGAGCAAGAATAATAAGAATGAAAAACACGAGGGTGGATGCATATCCGCCCTCTTTTTATTTATCACTCACCCAAAGACTTATGCAACAATTCCAGTACATCTTTCATCACAAAAGGCCCGTCTTTTTTCACATGCTCAGCGAATTCAGAAACGAGACGTAATGTTCTTACACTTTCAATTGGATGCTCGCCTGATGCACTTTCAGCAGAAAGCATAACTGCATTCGTTCCGTCCAGTACAGCTTGAAACACATCAGTTACCTCAGCCCTTGTTGGAATAGAATGATCTACCATTGATTGAAGCATTTGTGTCGCTGTAATAACATATGTATTCGTTCGATTACATTCCTGAATCATCATTTTCTGCAAGAGCGGAATAAATTGATACGGCAACTCTACTCCTAAATCACCCCTTGCAATCATAATTCCGTCTGCTTCTTTACATATATCTTGAAAATTCTCGATCGCTTCCATCGTTTCTATTTTGGCAATTACATTAGGTGATGTTTCTTTATACTGTTGTATAAAATCTCGTATTTCTTTTATTTGACTAGGTTTCCGTACGAAAGAACATGCGATAAAATCAACATCCTCTTCTAAAAGAAACTGAATGTCTTTTTTATCTTTCTCTGTAATAGCTGGTAAACTAACGATTGCCCCTGGTAAGTTCACCCCTTTATGAGATGAGATATTACCACCTGTTTTGACCTTTGTTTCTATTTTATCCGCGCTTACCGTTTCAACGATTAACTCAACTTCTCCATCATTAATTAAAATTCTACTTCCAACTTTCACATCATTCGTGATTCCTTCATAATCAACACTTGCTTCTCTATTGCTCCCTGTAACTGCTTGCGTATGTAAAATAAAAGAATCTCCCGCCTGAAGTGTAATTTGTTCTCCTTTTACTTCACCTAACCTTATTTTAGGACCTTGTACATCGCCTAAAATTTTAATAGAATCGTCTAACGATTTGACTAAACGAATGATGTCTTTATGACTTTCATGCGTGCCATGTGATAAATTCAAGCGCACTATTTTCATACCATTGTTTATTAACTGCGCTAACGTTTCTTTATTATTACTTGCTGGCCCAATTGTACAAACTCGATCGATTGTCATTTTTATCACCATCCTTTTTCGTTAGGTTTACCATAAACTTTACTTACACTCTCAATACAAAAAAGCCTACTTCCACAGTAGGCTTTTCAAACTACGAAAGTTTCGTTAATAACTGAGTTAAATCTTTTTTCGTTTTCGTCGTTAATGATTTCATTTTATTAATATCTATCTTTTCTTTCTCCGCTCCTACAATTAACGGATACATACTTTGTCCGATTGTTTTATATTCAGCTGGGTGAGATGCTTCTAACTCTTTCTCGATTACATCCCACTTTTCATTAATTTGTTTTCCAAGTTTATTTACTGTTTCTAATTTCGGATTTGCAGCTAATTGCTTGTCTAAACTATCAACTAATGCAGCAACTTCTTTTACATTTGTTTTCACAGCTACGCTTTTCTTCGGATCTTTCGTTGTTTTTCCGTTTGAGTTTGTACTTGTACTTTGATCTGTTGTTTTTCCGCTAGTCGTTTCGTCATTCGTTTTTCCTGTCGTCTCTTTTTCTTTTGTTTTCACATTCTCATTTTGAGATGACGTTTTACCGTTACTCTCTGTTCCTGATGATTCTTTCGTATTTTTTGCATCCTTATCTGTTTTTTCATTTGAAGAAGTATTTGTATCTTTTTCAGTATCTTTCGTTGTTTTTGACGTCTCATCCGCACTTGTCGTTTTTGATTCTCCTTCATTTTGCGCTGTTACTTGCTCTTTCTTTTCTGTCTCTTTATCTGCTGAAGGACTACAAGCTGCCATAGTAAGCATTGTACCAATTGTTATCGATGCGATAGCGACCTTTTTCATTTTCATATAAATCCCCCTATGTTTACTTTATTTATCCTCCCCTTTACGATTCGATTTCCCCTTAAAAAATCCCTTTTCACATGAATTACCATCTTTCCGACAGTAATCTTCATAATAATACGTACAAAAACTGATAAACTCATTTGAATATTCGAGTTTCTTCTACTTCATTTTTCTTCTCTGTAGTAAAAGAAAAAGAGTATATTGTCAAATGAAGAATTACTATCTTCATATGACGATATACTCTCCTATCAAATTTTTATCTTTCTTGACATTTTATTTAAACAAAAAAATAAAATTTTCTTTTATTTTTTTGTTTCTCAACAATTGTTAACATAATATATTTATGAGTAACCACCGTTCGAATGAATGACTTGCCCCGTAATCCATTTTGCTTCTTCACTTACTAAAAAAGAAATTAAGCGTGCTGCATCTGACGGTTCTCCTACTTTACCTTGTGGGAACTTCCATACTAAATGATGCTTCAGCTCCTCTGTAATCCATCCTGTATTCGTCGGTCCTGGATCAACAGCATTCACTGTAATCCCCTTCTCCATCGCAACTGGTGCTACTGATTTTGTAAATGCTTCAATTGCTCCTTTCGTTGCTGCGTATGCTAGTTCATCAGGCATTGGCCCTAGTGACTGTCCTGAAGTAAGGTTAATAATACTTCCATTCGTTTTCAGTGCATAATGTTTTATAAATAATGAACTTAATTGCATAGTAGCGCGGACATTTACTGTATAATGTTTATCTAGCTGTTCTACATTTAATTCTTCAATTCTCGTATGTGTAGAATACGCTGCATTATTAATTAAAATAGATGGATCACCTAAACGTTCTGAGACCATATAAAACAAACGATTTGGCGAATACGACTGCGATAAATTGATTTCTGCCATTTCACATCGAACACCTAAACTTTCAATCTCCTCTTTCAACAAAAAGGGCTCTTTGTCATGCATTCCCCACGGCATCGCTTTATCATACTGAGACCAGTACGTGAAAAAAATGTCTATCCCTTTTTGAGCAAGCACCTTGCATACAGCTGCACCAATTCCATTCAGACGAGTTGCCCCTGTTACAATTGCTATTTTCTTCACCTTTTCTCCTCCATCTATGGATAAATCCCCTGCACGAATACAGAGGATCTATCTTTTTATTCAATATTTGATAATATGCGTTCTGCACCTAATTTTAAAATTTTAATGAAGATATAATTTACAATCGTAAACATTACAAATAAAACGATAAACATAACCCACAGTCCTACTTGAAGGAAGAAGTATAATAGACTTACTCCCGCTACAATAACTAAAGCTATAAAAATATTAGCTAAAAAGTTCCACAAAGTTGTATATCGGCTCTTAAATAATTTCTGCTCTGTATCCCAATGTATATCCGCAGTTTGTGCATCCCAGCGTGTACCAATTAAATTAATTAACAGTAAACCGTTCGCACTTAGTAAAAACCACAGTAACATGAATACAGGAGAAATCCCAGCTACAACCGCCATCGTAATGCCGAATACTGCTAAAATGATCACATTAATTAACCAAGCCGTGATTGCTTTCGCAAAAAAGATATCCGAAGCTTTTACAGGTAAATAACGATTCACAAACCAAGAGCTTCCATCACGTGAAAATGATGTTGTCGCGATAACGTTACTTCCCATTAAAAATAGCGATGCACAAAGACCAACACCAATTGCAAGGCCTGCCGATTTTGGGTTATCAATATACCCTGTAATCCACTTTAAATTCCCGTCTTGCACGAATAAAACAAAGAATAACATAATCGGCATAACGAAAGTTTGTACGATACAATTTAAGAAAAATTGTGGTGTACGGAATAACGTTTTAAATTCTTTTTTCACATATGCTTTCAAATGTGAACTTTGTACCGTTGATTTCTGTAAGCCTTCTGCTGAAATGACCTCTTTTTTTGCTGTACTCGTTGAAAGCCCAATAACCCCTTTTAAATATGTACGCTCTGCAATGTAATAAAACAACACAAAGAATACAAATGAAATAAGTGCAAAGATGATTACGTATAAAGGACCCTTCCAATTTGCATTTTCTACTAATGCCACTGCTCCGAAATATGTAGTTGGAAAATAGTTTGTCATTTGTACTAGAAGAGAAGATTCGTTGTTCGCTAGGTAATTCGTAATTGCATCTTCAGAAAACGAACTTTTATTTTTCCACTGTAAAAACACATTAATTCCTACAATAAATAGTATACTTACGATTCCAATAAATATATTTCCTCGGTCTTTATTTTTCGCTATATTTGTATACCTCATAATAACTGTCATCAGTAACGACGCTAATATTAACGGCACAATCGGGAAGAGTAAGTAAATAAAAATCATGTATATGTAATATGTAATAAATGCGCCACTTTTTAACCCGTACGTAATAAAGATTGGTAATAAAATGAATGAACTCATTACGTATTGTGTAATTAATACTGTTAAAAATTTCGCCGAAATAATTTGCGCTGGTTTTAATGGTAATGGCAACAACATTTCAATGTCATTACTATAGTAAAATACAGTTAAAATGTTCGTAATACTCATTAAAAATACCCAAATACTCGCAATCGCAAGTCCCATTGCGATAATCATTCCCGGATTTTGCCCTAAATGTATCATTCCCTCATACATTGCGTGTGTGATAGAACCAAACAGTAAAAAGCCGACAAATAAAATAGCTGCAAATGAAAATAAATACGCCCATCGCTTCTTCTTATCTGTTATAAAATCCGCATAATTTAATTTTAATAATACTTTCGTTAACGTCCAAATTTTACTCATTGCCCGTCATCTCCAAGAACATTTTTTCAAGTGATTCATTGGATTTAAAATGATCTCTCATTTCATCTAAATTTCCTTTAAACTGCAAATTTCCCCTATTAATAATCGCAACGCGGTCACATATTTTTTCAGCTACTTCTAATACGTGAGTAGAGAAAAATACAATCTTCCCTTTATCCGCATGTTCTCTCATCATTTCTTTTAAAATATATGCAGATTTAGGATCAAGCCCCGTTAACGGTTCGTCTAAAATCCATACATCTGGCTCATGCACGAGCACACCAATAATAACGATTTTTTGTCTCATACCGTGCGAGTAACTTTGAATTTGATCCGATAACGCATTGTAAAGATCAAATTTCTTCGCTAAAGACTCAATTCGTTCTTGTCGCACTTCTTTCGGCACTTCATACATATCTGCCATAAAGTTTAAATATTCAATTCCCTTTAAACGTAAAAACATATCTGGGCTATCTGGCACATAACCAAACGTCTTTTTCGCTTCCATCGGATTTTTCATAATATCTATACCGTTAATCGTAATCGTCCCTTTGTCCACCCCATGAATACCAGTAATCATTTTAATTGTCGTTGATTTACCCGCACCATTCGGCCCTAGAAATCCAAAAATTTCTCCGCTAGGCACAGATAAACTTAAATCTTTTACTGCATAAGTAGACCCATTATAACTTTTTGACACATTCGTAATTTCAATCATTACATCCAATCCTTTCCTTAATTACCAAATAACTATATTAACATTATAGCATACTTCTATTTTTTTATTTTTCAGTTTTTTAACCTTTAAAATAAATATACACGCCTAATCCAACGATTAAAACGACAGCTAGTATAATATAAATCATCGTAAGCCTTCTAATATTCCCCTTTGTTGCTTTACTATAATTCGCATCACCCTTTCGCCCAATTAACACCGTCGCTACTACAGTAATGACTACAAGTAATACAACGATCATGATCCAAGTTAACATGCCTTCCTCCCCCTCCTTACAACCATTTTACAATATTATCCTCTTTATTTCGCAGTATATTTCCTCTTTTTACTATTATTATGAAAAGAATTGGAAAACTATTATTACTATACATTTTCACATGTGATATATTTATAACATAACGTGATTTATTTCTAACACTGAAAGGAGAATCTATCGTGAAAACAACTTGGATAAAATATTTAGGATTTCTCGGTTTCTTCGGTTTCCTCGGCTTTTTTTATGAAAAAGGATTGTTTACTATGTTTTGTTTCTTCTCCTTTTTCACAACGTATAGAACGGTTCAACACGATGAACTATTTGAACAAATCGTCAATAAATCGTGCCGCAATGCCTTTATCGTTACATTACTAACGACCGCTATCATTATGTTTATTGAAATGTTATTTCCAAACCCGGTGCTACAAGAGATTGATATCGCTCTTATTTTCAGCACACTCATTCTTACGTTCGGCTTCTCTATGTTCTTTTATGATAAACCTGTTGATGAAATGGAAGATGCGCCATGGCGTTCGTAACGAGAATAAAAGAATACCGCGCCAAATCGAACATGACACAAGAAGATTTAGCGAAAACTGTTGGTGTACGTCGTGAAACGATAAGCCATCTCGAAAAAGGAAAATACAACCCTTCCTTACAACTCGCTCACGATATAGCGAAGGCACTTCATAGTACGATTGATGAGATTTTTATTTTTGAGGATTAATTAAGGACACAAAATCACATAAAAATACCGGCATCCTTCCCATGAAGAATGCCGGTACTTCTCATTTATCAACCATACAAAACAGCATGAAATACGCCTAACAGTAAGTATTGATCTTCTATATAATTTTCATCATATACATCCATCTCGATATAATACATATCTTCCTCAAGACGAATATTCCAATCTGCGATTACATAGCCGTTTCGTAATAACTTTCCAAGCCCAATTGAAGTTTTGTGAACAACATATTCTTCTCCCTTATATGTAAAAGTAAATAAGAAATTTGCATCTAATAACTTTCCGTCACATACAAGTATTTCATGCTCTGCATCATTATTATCGATGTACGTTACTAAAATTCTTCTTTGACGCTGCCTACTTACATCCTTTGCAATGACACGAATATTGTCCTTACTATCCTTTATTTCATAAATGATATTACTACCGACTTTCGGAATGAAGTCTAGCACTTTCATCAACGCATTTTTATAATAGCCCCGTACTACGCCTACTCCTTCGCTTCCATTGTAAACCTCTATTGAAGTCGTATCCGCTTTACTATCACACAGTCGTTTATAAGAAAGCTGCATCATTCGCTCTCCTCTTAAGTACTGATCAAACGTCACAGGATATTCTATCGCGCGCAGCTCCTTATTGAGCTCATTCAAATAACGCCCAACGCTTTCTACTAATACTGTAGTGGATATACGCTCCTGAAGTTCAAATTGCTGCCAACTGGAAGCAACTCTCCACTGATCTTCCTCTTCATATAAGAATCCGAGAATTACTTCCTCACGGTTACTCGTTTCATAATTCAACTGTTCGTTCTTCCCATGTTGCACTTGTTCCATCCACTGTCCTAAATAAATGCCGAGCTCTGCAACCTTCATACATGACTTCTGAAAAAGTACGCTGTCACCGACAAGCATCGTTACATCCCCTTCAATAAAGCCATTTGCATAAGCGGCATACCGTGGCTCATCCTTCTGCGGAATATTTTTGTCTAACTCAAATAAAAACGTTAACATCTTTCACTCACCTCTAGTTATTACACCGATCGTACCTATAAATTGAACGCAACTCAAATTATATCGACACGATTAAAATGAAACTACCTTTTCTTCCGCCACTTCCACAATTTCTAAAATTTGTAGCAGGCTCTCCACTTCATAAGTCGGCTTAACATCTGTCTTATTTTCTTTCAAACTTGGATTATACCAACACGTATCAATGCCGTAATCTTCTCCGCCTTTCATATCAGAAGTTAGCGAATCTCCGACCATTAGTACACTTGATTTATCAGTAATCCCAAACTTCTCAAATGCATAATCAAAAATCTCACGCGCTGGTTTTTGATGACCAACCTCTTCTGAAATAATAATATGATCAAAGAAGTTACATAAAGGCGAATTTCCAATTCTCGATTGTTGCACCTTCGTATATCCATTCGTAATAATACCTAACTTGCAATCTTGTAGTTTCTCACATAATTGTACTGCACCTTCTATAAGATGTACTTCTTTCCCTAAGTTTTCAAGGTATACATCACTAAATTGCTGCGCATCTACTTCTATATTATGCAGTGCAAATAATTGTCTAAATCGATCTACCGCTAATTCACTTAGTGTAATCATTTTATTTTCTAAATCTCTCCATAATCCATTACTAATCTCTTTATAACTTGCAAGATAATCATCATACCCTGTAGGCATGCCAAACTGTACAAACGCGTTATGTAATGCGTTTCTTTCCGTCTCAGGAAAATCTAATAATGTATCATCTACGTCGAATAATATAACTTTGTATTTCATTATGCTCTCCTCAACTAGTACGTTATTTACAACTTGTATTTTCTCATTAATCGTCTCTTAAGTCGAACTTTTTCCCTTTACGAATAATAGCTGTACAGCAATCTTAAAGTTGTTTCAGACACACGAATCATGTTATTCAAAAATAATTAATTGTGAAAATACTATAAATTTGAGATAATTTGGATAATGAATCCGATTTTTAAAAAAGGAATACAGGAATAGAAAGGGGCGGAAAGACATAGTAAATTCATGGGGAAGACCTAAAATACAAATCCCAAAAACAAAAAGTGAATGGGTTGGAGATATCATTGGATATTCATTATTCTTTGGATCAATCATTTTTTTGATTATCATTTGGGGAAGATTACCCGAGGAAGTACCCACACATTATAACGCATATGGGGCTGTAGATCGCTGGGGATCAAAGTGGCAACTTTTGCTTCTACCAGGAATTGGGGCATTCATACTCCTTTTAATGCAAACTTTAGAAAAGTTTCCAGAAGTTCACAATTACCCACAAAGACTGAATGAATCGAATGCTCCGCTGTTTTATTTAAATAGCAGAAAAATGCTTAATCAATTAAAAAATGTCTGTTTACTTATTTTTGCTTTCATCCAATTTGAAACAATTTCAATAGCTTTAGATTGGAGCGGCCGTTTCGGAAAATTATTTTTACCGATATTGTTAATTGGGACAGTTATTCCAATTGTCATAGGAATAATAAGACAACGAAAAATTTCATAATAGAAACAGGAGGCTAATCCAATTAGCCTCCCTCCTCATTATTTATCCTCTAGCAATAACACTTTCATGTCTTCTAACGACTCTTTCGTAAAGCCAAGTGCTTTTTCAGCATACACTTCAACTGAACCGTATTGCTTTTTCACTTCATCAATCGCAGCTTGTAAATATTCAGCGCGCGCTTCAAACATTGCGCCTAATATTGCTCTACTTTCATCGTTTTGTAGTTTTGCACCTAAAAAGGCCATCATTTTTTCATTTAATTTTTCACGGAAGCCGTTACTTAGTAAATAGTCTTCCATTACTGTTTTTTCCGGTACACCTAGTAAAAGTAATAATAGTGCTGATCCGAATCCAGTACGGTCTTTTCCAGCTGTACAGTGGTTTACTAACGGTAAGTTTTCTGGGTTTTGTGCTAAGTTTAAGAAGCTCACGAATGCTTCATTACCACTTACGAAATCTTGATTCATTTTCACGAGATACTCGCCTGGTTTCCCTAACATAGAAAGGTCACCAACTTGGAAAAATTCATTTATGTTCAAGTCTTTCGCCAAGTCTTGCATAACTGGTAAGCACACTTGACGAGCACCCGTAATCTTTGGATTCGGCTTATGCTTCACTTCAAAATCTGTACGGTAGTCACAAATTAACTTTAAGCCAGACTTTTGTAAATAGTCTATATCCCACTCTGTTAGTCCTGCTAATTCTTCAGAACGGTACAACTTGCCCCATTTTACTTTACGGCCTTCAGTCGTTTCATATCCTCCCATATCACGGAAGTTAAACGCGCCTTGTAATGGCAATCTACGCTCAGCTACTGTCACTGCTTGTCCATTACTTCCTACTAGTCTAAAATATGGACGTTCAGTTTCACTCGGGTTTTGAACTGTACACGATGATTCTCCATTTACCGTTGCAAGTAATTCTCCCGTTTCTTCAATATGCTCTGGTGAAGTACTCCAGTAAATGCGAACTTCTTCTATATTATTTTCCCACTTTATATATAACGTATTGTCTTCATTTCTTTCTACAGTTGCTTGTAACCAATTTCTTTGCTGCTCCATTCTTTCACCAACACTTTCTCGTATAATCGAATCTTTCTCTATTGTATTATAGGAATATCTATTTTGTCGTTCTCATTTTTCTTTTTATCTTACAAACAGGCTAGAAGTTCTTTTACTTGTTCAAAATTTGTACACGGATTCCCGTTAAACAAGTTCAAGAACCTTTTCCCCCTCCTAAAACCTTCTCACATATCGCTCAGTACAACTTAACAACTGACATCCATTCTTTTCAAAAACATCCTTCATCCACTCATTTTGTACATTTGTCTCGCCAATATAATAAGATGCGCCTATTTCTTTTAAGACAAACATTGCCCCTGTAAAGAACGCTGCTTCATACCCTTTATTTCGCATATTTGGAGCAACTGCGAAATACATTAGTTTTCCCTCTTCTAACGTACCACTCTCAATATGTGGGATTACAATTCCTACCGGCTCTTCATCGACACTCGCTGTTAAACAATGCTCTTTCCATTGCTCACCAATTTCTTGTAGCATCATATTTACAAAGTGATCATAATCGATTTGTTCTCCCGTCACTTCATTCCACAATGAATAAAAAGCGTCTTCGCCTATCTCTTCAATAAGCTTAAAATCAATCTCACTTTCGACACCTTCTACTTCATATATATCCTTAAATACAATCATGTTTTCAGTAGCATATTCAAATGAATACTTTTCGAAAGATTTCTTATATACATCATAATTTGGGCTTTTTGAAGAAATTTCAAAATGTAAGTTTTCTATTCCCTCTTTTTCAGCCTCAGCAACGCAATACTGCACTATTTCTTCTAATTGCTCTTCTGTAAAAAGCTCTGCATTATTTTCTTTTATCATAATAGAAGAAGCATTTCTTCTTATTTTAAAATGTTTTTCTAACTGTTCTATAGTCATCATATACTTCCCTCATCTATGTCATACTCGAATTTCTACTTGTTCTCCTTGCATGAGCAGGATTGTCCTTGAATATATAGAATACTAGAAAACATCGCATCTTTAAAGTGCGGAGGAGGTTCTCCATTGGATATTACAACGTTACAACAACAGTTAGAGCTTATACAACAAAATGACTATACGCAACTGCAACATATAGATATAAATGAGTTAACACTCAACATGCTTCAGTATATCGGAACGACTGATAGTTACGTTCGTTACCAACTTATATATAAATGTTTTGCACATTTCATTCATCATGAATTCCTTATGGACGATCAACTGAAATTACTTCTACAAACTTGTTTAAGTGATGAATATTTATATTGTGACATTTACTCCCCGCATACAGATGGGGTTTTCACACGTTCTTACACTGTTTCGTTACTTGCGTTAATACTCCAATTCGCTAACTCGCACTACTTTTTCACAGAGGAGGATATTGAAGAAATAAAAAATAAACTCATTACATATACAAACTTAGAAATGGATTTTCGAGGCTATATTGAAAATAAAGGATGGGCTCATTGTCTTGCCCACGTATCTGATGCCTTTACTGAAATTGTTCACAATTCCTATACGACTTTTGAGTGGTATGAAGAATTAATTCATTGTTTATTGAATAAAATCTTCATTCCATCTGACCTTTTTCATAATAATGAAGATGAACGAATTGTTACACCGTTACTATCGATGCTATATCATGATTTTCCGCAAGATGAGTTAATTTCAATTATTTATAAAAAAATAAAAAGGCTTCCTCAAATTAGAAAACGCCTTTCGCTTAATGAGTATTGTATATTATGTGCCAACATTAAAACCTTTTTACGCACATTATTTTTCAGAACGAAAGATGATCATAACTTAGCCTATACAGCACGTAAAACCGAAAGAATGTTAAAAGAACTTCCTAACTATTATTAAAAGCAAGGAGAAATAACATGGGTTATATTGAAGACATGAGAAATTTAGTAGGAAATCATCCACTTATTTTAATAGGTTCACACGCCATTATATTAAATGAGAAAAATGAAATATTACTGCAGCTACGTACAGATTTTAACCGCTGGGGCATTATTGGCGGCGCCTTAGAATATAACGAAACGTTAGAAGACGCTTTAAAGCGAGAAGTATATGAGGAAACTGGACTTTTCATCAAAAATCCAGAACTATTCCGTACATACTCAGGACCAGATTTCTTTCAAATCTATCCAAACGGCAATCAAGTACACGGTGTACTCGTTGTTTATATTTGCCGCGAATTCAATGGCGAACTTGTATGCGACCAAACGGAATCGAAAGAACTGCGCTTCTTTTCACTTGATGAGTTACCTAGTAATCTTCCTTCTGTTATTGAGAGAATTATTAAGGAGTTTCAGCACTCCAATTAAAAAACATTACATAATAAAACAACCTCATTTCCCGTTATTATAACGCGAAATGAGATTGTTTTATTTCACTGTAAATCCTAATTATCCCCTTAATAGTTAGATTGTTATCTCAATCTGATTTCCTTCGGGGTCACTTACTACACTTTCATAGTAACCATCCCCTGTAGTACGTGGGCCGTTTAACACAGGGTATCCTGCTTCTCTTAATGTATTAGTTAATTCATTCACTTTTTCTTTACTACCTATAGAAAAAGCAATATGCGCATATCCTATTGTTTGTGTTTGTGTATTATCGTCTATCCCTACTTGCCTCATAAGTTCTAGACGTGCTCCACCTTCAAAAGTTATAAAATAAGACTCAAACTGCTTTTTCGGATTGTGATATAAGCTATTTTCTTCACCACCAAAGTACTGTTTATAGAAATCACGCATACATTCTAAATCATTTACCCAAATTGCTACATGTTCAATTTTCATAGTCGACACCTTTTCTTTTACAGTATTCAACCAACAATTTGATATTTAATTTTCTTTGCTTGTTCTTGTTATCATCAAATCAAGTCCAAGGCTTTTCAATCCATATAAATAATCTTCTTTCCAATCGCTCACTGTTATTTGAGGTATATGTTCTACCGGAATGTACTGCGGACAAGTTTTTACAATTTGATCTATTACAAATTGGTTCACTTCATCGTCACAGAAGATAAAGGCATGAGGGTTAATAATAGCTATACATGTAGCTATTAAACGGGTAATAGCATCTATATTATATTTCTCTGGATTATTTGCATCGTTAACTTCGTCTCCATTTCTTAAAGCTTGTAAGAAATTTTTATTATCGTACTGCGGAACGAAAGATATCTCTCCTGAGAAAAAGGTGCTTCCTCTCACTACATTTCCATTTACCATAATCCCTGCCCCTGGGCCATTTTGACCTGAATACAAATACACAAGAGATGAATTGTCGTTATTTCCAGTGCTTTTATAATAACCAAGCACTGCTGCATTCATATCATTTTCTATTACTACAGGTATTGAAAACAGATCCTCCAAGTGACTTTTTAAATTAAAGTTTTGGAACTTTTCATAACCAGGAATATAGAAAATACGACCATTATCAACCGAACCGGGCACACCAATTGATATAGAGCTTATTTTCGGGAATGTAGCGATAAGATTTTCAATATGTTTCGATAATAGATTCACGCCAGTATCCATTAATACACTTGAAGTACTTCCTTGTTCTTTTACTTCCCCTAAACAGTTAAAAATGGTATAGTTTGTTTCATTTTTCTCTAAAAATATCGCTAATCCTAACATATATTCCGGATTATACGCATATCGTTTCGCTCTTCTTCCGCCACTTGAATCATCTAAACCGACTAAAGTGACTTCACCATCTTGTTTCATACTCTCTATAAATTTACTTATCGTCGGAAAACTAATTTCTAATATATTACTAAGCTCAACTTTCGTCGCACTTCCTTGCTCTAGAAGAGCTGTACGAATGCCGCGAAGAATCGTCTCTTTAATCGATTTTTGAGTAACAAATTGTTCACTCAAATCGCTCACCACCTTAATCAACACACTTATTAAACTCTTTTAATAAGTTGCGTTGACAATATATCATACATCATTTTCTAAAGCAATAGAGATGATATAGTTAGGATGCATGCAATTGTTATTTAGCTCGATGTTTCGTCTATCGTTTTAATAACTTTAGCTGGATTACCGCCAACTACTACATTATTAGGTACATCTTTTGTCACAACTGCCCCTGAGGCAATTACAGCATTATCACCAATTGAAATACCAGGGTTAATAATAGCGCCCCCGCCAATCCAAACATTGTTACCTATCTTTACCGGCTTTCCATATTCTTTGCCAGAGTTCCGCTCTACCGGATGCAACGGATGCGTAGCAGTATAAATGTGAACACCTGGTGCAAACATACAATTATCACCGATTCGCACTTCACAAACGTCCAAAATCACACAATTAAAATTTGCGAAAAAGCTCTTTCCAACATGGATATTGTAGCCGTAATCACAACGAAAATCAGGATTAATTTGGGCTTTCCCATCAGCTGAAGAACCTAAAAGCTGATTTAATAACGTAAAACGTTGTTCATCTCCTGTCTCCATCGCCTCGTTATAAAGGCGTGTTAAACGTTTTGCCTCCACCCTATCAGCCACTAATTCTTCATCCTCCGCAACATACATTTCTCCTGCTAACATCTTTTCTTTCTCTGTTTTCATCCAATCATCTCCCTCGTTATAGAATGAATTACACTTATTAAATAAGTTTAATAAGTGTCCCTATATTAGCATACTTTTTAATATGTGCAACTAATAAGTTTTGAAAGGAAATGTGAATTCTTACTTCACCTAACGAAATGACGAAGAAATAATTAAAATTTATATCGGAAAACAAGGGAACGCTCAGCGTTCCCTCTCAAACCCAATCCGTTTTTTAATTTCTGCTAAATTCACCTTCGCAATAGTACGCGCCCGCTCAGCACCTTTTTCTAACGCTTCATATAATAAACTTGGCTCATTCATATACAGAGCGTACTTCTCCCGAGGTCCAGCTAATTCACGGTCTACAACGCGAAACAACTCTTTTTTCACATCGCCCCATCCGATTCCAGTTCCATATTTTTCACGCATGAACTGCATTTCATTTTCTGTCGCAAATTCTTTATATATCATAAATAACGTTTCTAGTTCTTTCGGTTCATTTGGAAGTGAAGAATCTGTTTTGATTTTAAATATTAATTTTCGTAGTTTTTCTTGCTCTGTAAATAATGGGATCACATTTCCATAACTTTTACTCATCTTTCTTCCATCAAGACCAGGTAAAATGGCACCTTCTTCTTGTATGACATACTCCGGAAGCGTAAATGTCATACCAAATGTATGATTAAAATACGTCGCAATATCACGCGCGATTTCAATATGCTGAATTTGGTCTTTCCCTACTGGCACATGAGTAGCTTGAAATAGTAATATGTCAGCTGCCATTAAAATCGGATACGTATATAATCCCATATTCACGCCTGCATCTACCTCTAAACCCGCTTCTTTATTTTGCTCCACCTTCGCTTTATACGCATGGGCACGGTTCATAATCCCTTTCGGAGTTAGGCAAGCTAATATCCAAGCTAATTCTAGAATCTCCGGCACTTCTGTTTGTCGGTAGAAAATAACATCTTCTCCAAGTCCAAGTGATAACCAAGTAGCTGCTACCTCTTTCGTATAACTACTAAACTGACTTGAATCATGAACAGCATTTAACGCATGATAATCTGCTATAAAATACAATGCTTTTCCTTCATTCTTCTTTGACATTTGTAATGCAGGTTTAATCGCACCAATATAATTTCCTAAATGAGGATAACCTGTCGGCTTAATTCCTGTTAACATTATTTTTTCGCTCACCCTAACTCCTCCTTCCTTAAAATAAAAAGAGCCCCTCATCCTATAAAAAGGACGAGAGACTCCCGCGGTACCACCTTCATTAGCTATCATTAATAGCTCGCTTCAACTTCGTAACGTGAAGTAACCGTCTTTGCCTACTCATTTCAGCTAGAAGCTCCGGAGCCCATTCCATATTCATCCCTTACTGATTTCCACCACATATCAGCTCTCTGCAAAGTTTCGAATATGTACTCTTCTCTTTCATTGCTTTTCGTTATTTTTTACAGTTTATCACATTTCTCGTTCTCTCAAAACTGAATTTTCTATTTTCATTAAGTTTTAACAATAGTTATTACCAATTTATTCCGGACGATATATAATCAATATATATAGAATTGATTTGTAATACAAAAACGAGGTGATGTCATGGGTTGGTTTACTAAAAAGAATGATACGTTTAAGATTGATGTATTTAAGAACGATGATAATAGTCACGATGATACTTTAGGGGTAATTATACATTTCACACCTATCGCTATATATTTATACACCTGCGATGAGTACATAGAAACATTTGACGGTGTGCTCACTTTTGAAAATGAGAACGGAAATCAAGTAGAAATCGGGGGTACCTTCATTTCTCTTGAAGTGGATGCTAATTTTCGCATGGACGATTTAATATTTGATTACAAACTAAAGGAAAGCAATCTACCTATCATTGAATTAAAAGCCTACGCATAAGGTTTATTTGTTTACTTCAACAAGAGTATAAATAAAAAAGAGCTAAAACAGTTTTATCTGTTTTAGCTCTTTTTTTACGTATTCAACTTAACAAATCTATAACTATGCGTTACTAACACTTTTAATATCGCATATCCTGGAATTGCTAAAATAATCCCCATAATTCCAAATAAATTTCCGGCAGTTAAAATAATAAAAATGATAGTAATTGGGTGAATGTCTAGCTTTTTTCCCATAACTTGCGGAGAAATAAATTTACCTTCTGCTAATTGTACGACCATCATTACAATAATTACTTTTAACACCATTGATGGCGAGTCAATAAATGCGATAATTAATGCTGGTGTAATTGCAATGATTGGTCCTACGTACGGAACGATATTTACAATCATTGCTAAAATAGCGAGTAATACCGCATACTTAATACCAATAATAAGGTAACCGATTAATAGCATAATACCGATAAACAAGCTAACGATAATTTGTCCTCTAATATACGAGCTAATCGCATAATGCATATCATCTAGTATTCTCATCGCTGCTGGTTGTCTTTGCTCTGAAATAAACTTTAAAAAGTGGTTCGGTAATTGTTCACCATCTTTTAAAAGATAGAACAATATAAACGGAACCATTACAAACGTTAAAACGACCTCTGTAACAGTACTTAAAAATCCAGTTACATTTCCAGTTACTGATGATAGCGACTTCGTAAAATCAACTGTGTAGTCTTTTACCATACTCGCTACATCAATATTTAAATTCTCTTGAATTTTGCCTAGTAAATTACTTTCCCCGAATCTACGTGCTGCTCGTTCAATTTCATGACCGAAATACGGTAAGTTATCTATTAATGCATCAATTTGATCTTTAATAATCGGGATTACTGTTACAACTAAAAATACAAATAATCCTAGTACTATTATATATATAGAAGCGATTGATACGATTCTGGAAACACCTTTCTTTTCTAAAAGCGAAACGAATGGATGCAAAATATAAAATAGCACCCCCGCTAATAATACGGGGAAAAAAATTGTTTTTAAAAAGACGATAAACGGAGTAAAAACAAAAGAAATTTTCGTTAGCAGTAATATGTTAATAAACAATAACGCAAAGCCGAGTAACACCGCTAAATAATTTTGTTCTCTAAAAAACTTTTTCAACTTATCTCTTTTTCTAATATTTAATTTCTCCAATGAAACCACCTCTTCGAATGATGAAAAGCCCTTATTCAGGGCTTTTCATCATGATCTATATCTTTATTTTCTTGCAGCTTTCACTACAAATGATACAATAAGAATTAATACGATTGCACCTAATAATGCTGGCACGACATGAATCCCACCAAATGATGGCCCAAAAGCTCCAAATAGTCTACCACCTAATGAAGCACCTAACAAACCTGTGATAATATTTCCAAACATTCCACCCGGAAAATTTTTACCCGTTATAGAACCTGCAATTGCACCTATAATAGCACCAACTATTAATGTGATAATCCATCCCATCTTTAGCCCTCCATTTCTATTATGGGTGTATTTCTTTTTCATACTGAATTGTTATGTAACTATTATAATTATTATATCCAATAAAGAAAAATCTTGTCAAATCTATGAAAATAAAGTCTATAAGGAGGTTTTACCCTATGATTCAAAAATTAGTAACAACTTCTCACAACACCGCTACTTCTATTTTAAACATTCAAATACCCGCTTATGAAATTGAAGCAAAATATATAAATAGTACGGCTATTCCTCGTCTTTATGATACTGTAGCCGATATTCAATTATGTGATGAAATTTTTCACGGCTATTTTTATGAAGATACACTTGCTGGGTTTATTTCTTTTAAAATGGATGAAGAGGAAGTTGATATTCATCGTTTAGTAGTATCCCCCAATCATTTTCATAAAGGAATCGCCACAAAACTACTACTTTATGTATTTGACATGTTCTCCCCTTCACAAACATATATTGTACAAACAGGGAAAGAAAATACACCTGCTCTGTCTTTATATAAAAAACATGGATTTATTAAAATAAATGATATTATATTACCCGATGGAGTGGTTTTAACCTCACTCAAAAAATCAGAAAACATAAAATAGTTTGACTCATCAATTTGTTTATGTTATCCTTTACTTTATAAATCCTTTTGCTGAGTCCAAATTTTGGAGCGGGGGAACCATTTTTGTAGCCATGCTACTTGGGGCGAATCTTATTTAAGTAGGGAAACTCTCACTTCCCGAGTCCGACAGCTAACCTCGTAAGCGTAATGGGAGAGGAAGGTGCTTTTTGCCTATGTTACACAGTGTACCTCCTTAATTATAAATATGGGATCGATACCAATAGACACCTATATTTATAGAAAAGGAGACATGTATAATGTTACGTTTATCTGATCACGCAATAAAAATGATGGAGCAAAGACTTCGACTCGAACAACATCGCACATATCAAGCTAATAAAGTTGTAGATAACTTACATCACAAATACTTCTTTCAACATATTTTTCAACCGAAAAGATAAAGAAAAAAACACAAGGTGTGTCTATACAGACATTCCTTGTGTTTTTTATATTCCTTATAGTATTCTCACTATATTTAAACTTGCCGTAAGCAAATATATACATTCTTATAATCATAAAAGGTTTCAAAAGAAAAAATTAAATAACCTGAGTCCATATAAATTTGGAACTCAGATTGCTTCGTTATGTTTTTTAATTACGGTTTACTTAATAGGAGTCACTGCAATGTTAACCCTCTCCTTTACTTAGCAATAAACCGATTTACTTTCATTACGTTTTTCATTTCAATACGTGGTGTTACGCCCTGAATCCATTCCGGGTCAAATCCAAGCCAATCTTCTTCTGAGCTTTTTAACCAATCAAAATCAAAAATATAGGACCATGAAGATATCATTTCTTCTTCAGAAAAACAGTCTTCTAATTGGGTATACTCTTCTTCTGTTTGCGTTAATAGCCATTTATTTAAAACATAATGCCAAGAGTCAAAACATGACCAAAGAATATCCTCATCTGGTATGTCTAATGTAATGATAACACCTTTTTGACCTTTAGGTAGCATCCCTGGTCGGTTCTGATCTGGTCTTTTATGCCAAAGCCATACAGGATAAGTTAAACCATCATAATGAGGAAGCCTTTCTTTCATTTGCTCCATCATCCAAGCATACGAAGATTTAAATTCTGGCCAAACATATTTTTCATTACCGCTATAAAAACCGTCTTCTCGCATTTTCTTATATATGTGAAGAGGTTTAACTGTGTGTACTATCAAACAAACACTTCCCATCTAACTATTAATCATCTTTTATTATAATACACACAAAAATAACAACCCATCAACCAAGATGGGTTGACTATGGAGATTTTGCAATGGGCGTCTTTTATAGTTTATTACTTTCTCGCCTTAATAATAAAAGTCGTTGGCACCATTCTAGCTTTATATAAAGAATAATATTTCGTAGACGGCTCAGCTCGTTCTTCATCAAATGAGCTAGATGGTTCAGGCTCTTCTATTCTCTCAATTTTAAACCCTGCTCTATTTAACTCATTTATGTATGTACTTATTTTTCTCTTATATAATGTCGCTTGTACATTTTCCCCTTTAAATGTTTCAAACGTAATAGGTGTTTCCTCATGGTAAGAAGACTTTAAAGCAATTTCTTCTGTACCATACTGTAAATTTGAATATATTGGATGCTCCCAGCTAAAAATAAAACTTCCGCCTGGCTTTACATACGAATAAATTAGTTCCAACGTTTTTCTTAAATTCGAAGTCCAACCTAATGCATAAATGGAATATACAATATCAAAATACCCTTTTGGAATATCTCCTTCTTCTTCCATTGCTCCGCATATTAACTTTGGATTCCAACACTTTAACGTTTCATTCGCTGTTTTAATTTGTTCACTTGAAAGATCAAGCCCCCATAACTCTTCCGCACCATGCTCTCCCATATATTGCAGCGAATGCCCACTTCCACATCCAATATCAAGAACCTTTTTATCTCTAATTGAATCAAACAAATGAATCTCATCTTCAGACGCCGTATACGGACCATATTTCGGTAAACAATCTACTTGAAAGAAATATGGTGCAACTGTGTCCCAACACTTTTTATTTAACGCTAACATTTTTGTATCTTTCATACTCTACATTCCCCCATCCCATTTTCTTCCCCTAATATAAATTACACATTATAACCCGATCTCCCTTTTCTCTTCGCCCGGTAATTTTTCACTTTCGCAATCGTACCGCACGCTCTTCCTCCTGCTTCTCCAGCATACATACCGCACCATCTTTTACTTCCATTACGCGAATGATCATAAAATACCCAGCGACAATCTGGGCATGCTTTTAATCTTCCCCACAAATGTTCTTGAATTGACATTAACACAATGCTTAATACTTTTGTATATACATTCTCTTCGTGCATAGGCTCATATGTAATACCTTTCATATCTTCTTTTACATGTACATGAAATGGGTATTTCTCTAACCATTTTTGCAATGATCCTTCGCCTTCAACGGTTAACCGAATATCTTCTCGAAAACTTTTTAATTCCTCTATTGTATGAAATGGAACCTCTTCATGAAAATATTTTTTCATAAATAGCTTTATATCCTCTTCTGTTTGCAGCGTATCAATTGGCTCTCTCGTATCGTTTGGTATTTTCCATGTATTTAAAAATTCCCGAATATATTCTAATTCATTTGGTGCATTTTGATTCAATTCCATCCACCTTCTTCTTAAAATTTACTTTTTTCTGACTTTATGTATAATTATAATACAAAATAGTTAACCATTAAATAATTTTACTGGTTACAATATTAGGAGGAGTTCTATGAAAAGTTTCTCAATACCGATACGTTTCATGCTTATTTCTTCATTTTTTATTTCTTTTGGGTATTTTGCAGTATACGCATTTTTAGCTATTTATCTATTAAGCTTTCTTCATTTTTCTGCTGTTCAAGTAGGAACAGTGTTGACGGCTATGACAATCACATCACGAGTTGTCCCATTATTCTCAGGATTAATTGCTGACAAAATAGGCTATATCATTATGATGATAGCCGGATTATTTTTAAGAGGAATCGGATTTATCGCTTTAGGAA
The DNA here is from genome assembly GCF_009760835.1 of Bacillus sp. EE-W1. Classification (NCBI taxonomy): domain Bacteria; kingdom Bacillati; phylum Bacillota; class Bacilli; order Caryophanales; family Bacillaceae; genus Bacillus; species Bacillus sp. EE-W1. Next base: position 218,606 of record NZ_WIPE01000069.1, read on the forward strand.
TATGCTCTGATTTCTATACAATTTCTATTTCTTCTGCACTTATTGGCTTCGGAACTGCATTTTACGAACCTGCTGCGCGCGCCATATTCGGCTCACAACCAGCTCATATGAGAAAAAATTTATTTACATATTTAAACCTTAGTTTTAATTGCGGTGCAATAATCGGACCAATTGCAGGAGGGTTCTTACTCTTACTCAATCCCATCTATGCTTTCTCTCTAACAGGATCACTTATGCTGTTATTCACTTTTATCTTTTACTTACTTAAAAATCACTTTCAAGTCACTACTGAAAACACGTCTATTACATTTGGAATACAGGCTATCTTACAAAACAAGCCTTTTCTTCTGTTTTCATTTATCATGATTTTCTTCTATATTATGTTTACTCAGCTTACTGTCGCACTTCCACTTCATATGAAAAACATTAGTAATAGCAATCAGCTTGCTACACTCGTTATTACGATAAATGCAATAACAGGCGTCATATTTATGGTATTATTTCGTAAACTATTTCATAAATACAATACACTTTCGATTATTAAATACGGTGTTTTATTAATGAGTTTTTCTTTTTTACTCATTCCTTTATTTCCACACCCATATTGGCTATTTATTTGTGTAATTTTATTTACAATTGGCGAAACACTCGTATTACCTAACGCTGATATTGCTATTGCAAATTACAGTAACGAATCATATACAGCTACTTACTTCGGATTTTATCAACTATCACTCGCATTTGGTTTTATCATCGGTAATTATACCGGTACATCTTTTACAGCCAACTTAAGCCGAATGTATACACCATGGCTTATTTTCGGTGGAATAGGACTTATTGGTTTTATTTCACTCCATATTTTAAATATTAAAAAAGAGAGCTCTAAAGAAGATATATACCTATGTAATGAGACGAAACATCTTTAACACATTACAATTGAGATGGTACCTTTAGACAAGCAGCCTATAATAAAAAATTCGACCATCATATGTGACAGTCGAATTTTTTTATTTTTCATATTTAATAAGTACACTTTTCAAACCCCTTAAATTGGATATACAGCCTGTTTAAATTTACATATTATGGTACAATTAAAAAGAGTGCTAGCTAGACAGTTACGTTCCACACTAGCAGTCTAGCAATGCCAAAATCAAAAATCACTTGAAATTGGGGGATGTTATGAGAAAGAAATTAAGTGCTCTTCTATTCATTGGAATCATATTATCCAGATGTTCAACTATAGCAGAAAATTCTTTAGAAACTGGAAAAGGCAGTATTGAATTATTAACACCGACGATTACAACAAAAGATAACGAATTAGAATTTAAGACTGAAGGCATTGATGAAAATAAAGTAACGTTTATTTATGTTGCCAATAAAAAAGTATTGGAACAAAAAATTAATAATGGCGAATCCTACAAAGTTAACATTAAAGATATCGAGCACGCTCATAGGACAGATTACAAACCAAAAGTTCAACTTTTGCAAACGCAAGATGATCATAAAGATGGAGAGATGGTAACGTTTAAACAAGTTAGATATACAGTTAAAAAAATTAATTTTATAGGTATTTCATTATAAATGTAACGAACGAAAATTCACTTTTAACAGAGGGTAAATGTAAGGGGTGCTAGCATGAAAAGAAGATGGATTTATTGGTGGATTGGTAACATATTTTGGATTATAACTTTCGGGATATTGGCAGCTATCATTTGGCTAAGAGAGGTTGATGGGACTGGTGTTACTCAAACACCTGAGCTGAAATTAATAGCCTTTATCGTTTTATTAATTGCATTTATATTACCACTAATTATTCAAGTTGTATGGTTACTTGTTAATCTGAGAAAAAGCAGAAAAAAATAACGCAGAAAAAAGAGAGGAATCTTTTTCAATATAGATTCCTCTCTTTTTTCTATGGGGATTATGCAGTGCTTTTAAAGCTGCACAACTCCCTTCTCTTTACGATGCATGTTCATCTTTCTTCTTCATTAACGCTCTTTTCTTCATCGCCTTCGTTAAATATCCGCCTTTAAATGAACGGATTTCATAAGAAGACATAAACGCTTTCGGTGCAATTTGATTAATAATTTCTAACAGTTCTTTTTCTCTAGAACGCTTTGCTACGATATCTAAGCGATAACGTATAGAATTAATACCTTCACCTTCAAATACTGTAACGCCAAATCCAGAGTGACGTAATTCATCTACTAATTCATTACAACGGTCTAGTAAACTAACTTGATACGTAATATAACCAATTGCTAATTTATTCTCTATATAACCGCCTAATAACAGTCCCGCACTAAAGCCAATGACATAGGCAATGATGTTCTTCCAATTTGATAAATCTTGAAACACAATACCTAAACTGACAATGTAAATAGCTCCTTCTAACAATCCAACACCAGCAGCGGATCTTGTTTGATTCTTTACAAGCAAAATCGTACGGATTGTTAAAATGGGAACGTAAATAATTTGAAGCACAAAAATAAGTAACGCTTGTAACATTGGTATCCACCTCTTTCAAAAAGTCTTTTGTCATGATAACATACATAACCTTTAGAAATCGATGGGTTTTTTAATTTTTTTTTATTATTTTTCATACTATTGAAAAACGTAAAAAAGAAGCGTATTATATTTGTCGTAAATTTGATTCCTTTCATTAGCTCGCTTTAAACACAAAAAGGAACCCCATTAGGCCCCTTTCATCATAGCTCTATGTTTTTCGAAGCCTGTTCTCTTTGCTTCTCTTCTTCTTTCACTAACTGCACGTTTGCATAAGCTAAATTCGCAATCATTAAAAAGTGACCACCTAAAATGCCTGTACCGAATGCCCACATTTCCATTTCATGCTCAATTTCATACATAATAATAGCTCCTAAAATGGCTGCTGCAAATCGGTTTAAAACTCCTAATCCAGGAGCCTTTTCTTTCATTACGATACTTTTCCCAAGTTTCTCCACTCTGCGAGCCAATAACCAAAGGCAATATGCACTTACAGCTAATCCGATACCAAACCCTGTTACTTGTTTTCCAAACGGAGTAATCGTCCACATAAGTAGTAAACCACTAAAGATCGCATACAATTGTAATCGATATACACGTAAGGCTGCTTGAATCAAAATATCCGCTCCTAATTTCACATTTTTTATACTTTAGAAAAAAAGCAGCAACTTACACAGTTGCTGCTTTCTCTTCTTCTTGCTCTTGTTCCATCTTACGAATTTCAACACGTTTAATTTGGTAAGCATCTTTTTCTAACACTTTAAATTCATAACCTTCCGCCTCAACGTGTTGTCCTTCTTCAATTTCATGATTTTGCATCATAATCCAGCCACCAATTGTATCCACATCATCTTCTTCAATGTGTAATCCAAATAAATCTTTCACTTCGGAGATAAGCACTTTTCCATCAACGATTTTATGGTGCTCATTCACATGCTGAATTGGTGGTGCTTCATCTTCATCATATTCGTCACGAATTTCGCCGACGATTTCCTCCAAGATATCTTCAAGCGTTACAATTCCGGCTGTTCCTCCGTACTCATCATATAAAACAGCCATCGGAATTCGCTTCTTCTGCATTTGAAGTAATAAATCGTGAATTGGAGTTGTTTCCATCACTTCAATAATCGGACGCATATACGTGCGAATCGATGATAAATCTTCTTTATCGTTGTTCATATATCGAATAAAGAAATCTTTTACATTGACCATACCGATAATATCATCTTTATCTTCTCCAAAAATCGGATAACGTGTGTATCGTTCATTTTGGATTACTTTCATGTGTTCTTCTACTGAATCTTCCAGGTAGAAACCAATGATTTCTGTTCGCGGTACCATAATCTCTTTTGCAATACGATTATCAAATTCAAAAATGTTATTTACATACTTGTATTCAGCCTGATTAATTTCGCCACTTTCATAGCTATCTGAAAGGATAAGGCGTAATTCTTCCTCTGTATGAGCTACTTCATGTTCTGAAGCTGGTTTTAAACCGAATAAGCCAGTTACAACACGAGCTGAACCGTTTAATACCCAAATAAATGGATACATGACTTTATAGAACATCATTAACGGACCTGCCAATAACAATGTTACTTGTTCAGCCTTTTGAATTGCCATCGTTTTCGGAGCTAATTCCCCTACTACAACGTGTAGATACGTCATTAGCATAAAAGCAAGACCAAATGTTAATACTGATGAGATAGAAGGATTTATGTTCCATTTCTCAAATAACGGGTGTAATAACTTTTCAATTGTCGGTTCACCTAACCAACCTAATCCCATAGCTGTAACTGTAATACCTAATTGACAAGCAGATAAATATTCATCTAAATTTGTTGTTACCTTTTTCGCTGCTAAAGCACCGCGTTTCCCTTCCGCAACAAGCTGATCAATACGACTTGAACGTACCTTTACAATCGCAAACTCTGCTGCTACGAAAAATCCAGTAAATGCGATTAAAATCGCAACCATGACTAAATTAAATATTTCCAATGAATCCCCTTAGTTTAAAAAACTAAGGTGTCCACCTCCTGTATACTATAATGTTTTCTTATTTGTTCATTAGAAAACATAGCCCGATACAAAAATTAAAGAGGTCGGATTTCACTTTTTTCTATAATAATAGAACAAGTGTCTGTATTAAAGCTGTCGTTTGACCAGATAAAGATTTCGATATTTTTTCACGTTGTGAATCAGTCAATCCATCTAAAAGCGGCTTTAACTCCGTTAACTCTGCTTCTAATCGATGAATATGGTCTGTCACTTCATTCACTTGTTTCGAAACGTGTTCATTGATACCGAGCAGCTTCTTCTTCTCCTCGATTTTCTCTTTAATCTCACAAAGCGGCATATGCATTTCTTTGCACTTCTCAATAAATTGTAATGTCTCAAATGCTGTTTCATCGTAATAGCGATAATTAGATTGAGATCGCTCCGCTTTTAAGATTCCTAGATTCGTATAATAATCAATCGTGCGTTTCGACACGTGAGCCATGAGAGCCAACTGTCCGATTCGATACACCTTCCCAACGATCTTCCCCCCTTGTTTATATTACTACCATCATACAATACATAAACTGTACAGTCAAACGTGACGGTTTATTATTCATAATTTATACAAAATTCCACATGCTATCTAGGTATGTAGTATATTCACACTCTATAACTCTACCCATATAGTTAGATTACTGTTTTTTCGATATGCCCATACTAAAATGTAAAAATGGAATCACACATTCCTTTCAACCTTCCTTAATTTAAAACATATGATAATAATATTGAAATAAAATCATTATTTATGCAACTGGAGGAGATTAAAATCACTAGGACAATTATCTCTCACTTTTATAACGAGGAGTATTTATTACCATGGTGGCTTATGCATCATACAAAAATATTTGATCACGGCATATTAATTAATAGAGGTTCTACAGATCGTTCTGTTGAAATTTGTAAATTATTTGCTCCCAACTGGGAAGTACGAAATTCAAGATTCCTTGATTTCGATCCCACTAATACTGATATTGAGGTGATGGAAATTGAAAGAGAGGTTTCCGGTTGGAAAATGGTATTAAATACTACGGAATTTCTTTGTTGTAACAATGTAGAAGAGTTTTTCTCATCACTTCATACGTTAGGCCAAAATATGTATGCGATTAGAATGATTGTAATGATTGATAAGCATAATTACAATTATTCAAAACTAAGATATTCTATTCCGTTAGTAGAGCAACGATATCACGGGCTCTTTCCTTATAAACCAGAAATCGGCTGTGCCTGGAGATTTATACACACCCATCTTGATGGCGCATATTTACCAGGCAGACATTTTACGCGGCACCAACCTATCGTTTATAGCTCCCCTTCATTCATTTTTAAATTTTATTTTAGCCCTTGGAACGAACATACAAAGGCAAGAAAATTACAAATTACACCTACCCTCTCAAAAAAGGGCATTCGATTGGGACTTCAAACACAATATGGTCGGTCCTCTGAGGAACTCGAAGCTCGATTTTTAATGTTAACTAAGGCAACACAGGATCTACGTAATCACCCTGATTACCAACAATTATTCCCTAAATTCAAACCTTAATATTTCTCATCCTATCATGTTCCACATATTTTTACGCACTTAGCTAAAAACCATACCATTTGTATTTCATATGAATACTGTATATATTATAAATTTTTATTTTAGGAGGAAAAAATGAAAGCTGTTATTCTTGCAGGTGGATATGGAACAAGGATTGGGGAAGAAACTCATTTAAAACCAAAACCTATGATTGAAATTGGAACAAAACCTATTCTATGGCACATTATGAGTTTGTATAGCCATTACGGGATTACTGAATTTATTATTTGCTTAGGCTATAAAGGATATGCAATTAAAGAATTTTTTCTAAATTACAACTTACACATGTCCGATTTCACGATACATTTAAACGACAATACGATTACTAACCATTCTCATCGTATAGAACCATGGAAAGTTACACTGATTAATACCGGTCTAAATACCGAAACAGGTGGACGAGTTAAAAAAATACAAAATTACGTCGGGGATGAACCTTTCTGCCTCACTTATGGCGATGGATTAAGTAATGTAAATATAAAAGAACTCATTGCATTTCATAAAAGACACGGTAAAATGGCGACTGTTACAGCCGTACAACCTCCTGGTAGATTCGGTTCTCTCGTATTAGATAAACAGTCTGTCACATCCTTTCAAGAGAAGCCACTAGGTGATGGCGGATGGGTTAACGGTGGATTTTTCGTTTTAAATCCTGATGTTTTCAATTACATTAGTGGAGATACATCTGTTTTTGAAACAGACACTTTAGTTCAGTTAGTAAACAAAAACGAATTGGCTGCATATCAACATACTGGTTTTTGGCATCCAATGGATACATTGCGCGATAAAAATAAATTAGTCGAGCTATGGGAAAGTAATAACGCTCCGTGGAAGGTTTGGTAATATGGCTTCATCATCTTTTTGGAATAAGAAAAAAGTATTTATTACAGGACATACTGGCTTTAAAGGCTCATGGCTCACCCTTTTTTTAACTTCTTTAGGCGCAGAAGTAATCGGATACTCCTCTCAACTCCCCTCCAATCCTAGCCTTTTTGAACAAGGTAATGTAGCAAATGAGTGCACATCAATTCATGGCGACATTACAGATTACGATTCTTTATTCCATGCCCTAAAGCAACATAACCCTGATATACTATTTCATTTAGCAGCCCAGCCGATCGTTACCACTTCCTATAAAAATCCTATTGAAACATTTAAAACGAATGTTTTAGGTACTGTTCATGTATTAGAAGCGGCAAAACAGATAGAAAGTATACGCGTCATCATTAATGTTACAAGTGATAAGTGCTATGAAAATGATGGGAGCGGTAACCGTGCATTCTTGGAAAGTGACCGATTAGGAGGTTTCGATCCTTATAGTGCGAGTAAAGCTTGTGCTGAACTAGTGGCAACGTCCTATCAAAACTCATTCTTCCGCACTAACACTCCGAATCTTGCCTCAGTAAGAGCAGGTAACGTTATCGGCGGTGGTGATTGGGCAAATGACCGATTATTCCCAGATGTCATTCGTGCATATTTACAAGATGGTACGTTAAATATTAGAAACAAACACGCTATTCGCCCGTGGCAACACGTATTAGATCCTTTACATGGCTATATCCTTTTAGCTGAAAAACTTTGGACAGACGCTGCATATGCAGAAGCGTGGAATTTCGGTCCGCTGAACGAACCTAACCGAACAGTTCATGACGTCATTCAATCTATCATGAAATTATGGAATCAACCACTAACAATCCTTTCTCCTCATATAAACACACCCTATGAATCACCTGTCTTAACACTCGACAGTACAAAAGCAGTAAATAAACTCAGTTGGACACCTAAGTTATCAACAAACCATTCTATCGCTTGGACTGTTGATTGGTACAAGAAATATGCATCTGGTGAAAATATGGAATCTTTCACGCGCCAACAAATCGATGCATTCAAAAATTTATAAGGGGGCTACAAAATGGACCAGAAAAAATGCCGTTTTTGCCACTCATTATTAACAAATACTTTTTTAGATTTAGGCGTTTCCCCTCTCGCTAACTCATTTATAACTCCAGAACACTCATATAAAATGGAACCATTTTATCCGCTGCACACATTTGTTTGTCACTCTTGTTTACTTGTACAATTAGATGAATTTGAACCTCCGCACAATATTTTTCATGACTACTTATACTTCAGCTCTTACTCCTCCAGTTGGCTACTACACGCTAAGCAATATGTAGAAATGGCGATTAAGCGTTTCAACTTAACCAATCATTCGAAAGTGATTGAAATCGCGAGTAACGACGGGTACTTATTACAATATTTTCAAAAAGAACATATCGAAACGTTAGGAATTGAACCAGCAAAAAATGTAGCAGAAATCGCTATCCAAAAAGGAATTCCTACTGAAGTGAATTTTTTCAGCAATGACTTTGCAAAAAAATTACCAAAAGCTGATTTAATCATCGCAAATAACGTATTGGCACACGTCCCGAACTTACATGATTTTGTCGCTGGTTTAAAAACGTTATTAAAACAAGACGGAACAATAACAATTGAATTCCCGCACTTGTTAAATCTCATATCCTTTAAACAGTTTGATACGATCTACCATGAGCACTTCTCCTATTTCTCACTTATAAGTCTTCAAAAAGTTTTAGCTCATCATCATTTACAAATTGTCGATGTAGAAGAGCTTGCAACGCACGGTGGTTCCTTACGTATTTTTGTAAAACATCATAGCGACAAATCCACTATCCATTCCAGTGTTACAAAATTAATCGAAAAAGAAGTAGATCACGGGCTAAATACATTAGATTGTTATCTCCTTTTTTCTAAACGCATCGAGCAATTGAAAATAAATATTTTAAAGTTTTTTATCGAAGCAAAAGCTTTAAACAAACAAATTATTGGTTACGGTGCACCAGCTAAAGGAAACACCCTTTTAAATTATTGCGGAATAGGAAAAGAATTTTTAGCTTATACAGTAGATAAAAACCCTCACAAACAAAATCTCCTACTACCAGGAACACGCATTCCAATAAAATCTCCAGAAGAAATTAAGCGTACAAAACCTGATTACATTCTCATACTCCCTTGGAATTTGAAAGATGAAATTATGAAAGAATGCTCTTTCATTCGTGAGTGGGGCGGCAAATTTTTAGTAACCATTCCAGAAGTTGAGGTAATTGAGCCATGAAAAAAATTCTTGTAACAGGCGGTAGTGGATGGATTGGTAAATATGTTGTAAATTCTCTTATACAAAGGGGCTATGAGGTGCACGCCACTTATCATACAAAGAAGCCTTCTCACATCCCTTGCCACTGGCATAAAGTAAACTTACTTTGTGATGAAGAAGTAAAAAAACTCATTTACGACATTAAACCTAGTCATCTCATTCATTTAGCTTGGGAAGCAGTGCCGCCAGCTTGTTATGTATCTATTAATAATTACTATTGGCTTACATCCAGCATCTCATTGATTCAGCACTTCACAACATGCGGCGGAAAGCGAGTCGTTGTTGCCGGCACCGGCGCAGAGTACGAATGGTTTAACGGCGTACTATTTGAAGATTCACCGCTTCTTTCCTATAAAACACCGTATGCATTATGTAAAAACGCACTACACTCTTGGCTACAAACGTACGCTGAGCAAACCGGCCTCAGCATGTGTTGGGGCCGCATCTTTCATATGTATGGCCCTCACGAACAAGGGAATCGGCTCGTTTCTAACATTATCACTTCCTTATTAAAAAATGAGGAAGCACTATGTACACATGGAAAACAATCAAGAGATTTCCTCCATGTGAGCGACGTCGCTGATGCTCTCGTAACAGTATTAGAACATGGCGTTACAGGCACAATCAATATCGCTTCTGGTCAATCTGTACAAATTAAAGAATTAGCTTCTATCATTGCTAAAAAGTTAGGAAAAGAACATTTAATTAAACTAGGTGCGATTCCTTTCTCTAAAGATGAACCTTTATTCGTCGGCGTTAATGTAGAGCGTTTAAAAACTGAAGTAAATTGGAAACCAACATACGATCTAAATACTGGGATCGAAGAAACAATTTTATGGTGGGAATCATTTATAAAAAAACATAACGATACGCACCACTAAAACGCAAATCCTTCGTCCCTCTCGCTAAATCCTTATACCATTCTTCTAATTTTTCAGGTGTAATAATATGATGTGTTCCCATTCCCCCATGCTTACTAGCTTCAGAAAGAGTCGGGCCAATTTGTAATTTCCTCTTTCTCATCGCATTGTTCCAAGGGCTGAAACCAAACCATGCAATACACGCAAGTGGCGGATAAATCATAGATTCATGTGCAGATAAATGTCTCCCAACCGTATAACTTCCGTGTTCATGATTATGAATAAATCTACCTCTTCTCCATAACGCCCAATCTTCTGGTAAATAACCATGAAATCGCTGTTTCATTAAAGGTATTCTAAAGTTAAGGTCCGGATAATTATAGTTAAGATCATCGACCATAATAAGCCCTTCCAGCCAATACATCCTCCCTCCCAATTCATTCAGGGATTTCCAAAACTGATTTTTATCTTGCACACAAAGAAACTCGGTCGTATTTAAAATCATTTTCCATCCTTTTACTTCTTGTTCTATCCTCATCACTTCATGATCTGTCGCTAATGCATCAAATTCTGGATTTGCAGAATCTCGTACTTCCCAGTGTGGTGCGAATTTTTTACAAATTTCAACCGAACGATCTGTTGAACCTTTATTAATTAAAATGCCATGATCAAACAGTTTCGTATGATGAGCAAGCCACCACGGTAATAAATACTCTTCGTTATAAAAATGAGAAATAACGGTTGTAGTTATAACAATCTCCTCCTCGTTCTCTATTAATCTACTTTTTCATCCTACTCTTACTATACTTATCAGTTATGTAATTGGTTTCTTTTATTTTTAAAATATGTTTTTCTACCATATACTATGCTTTCTTAGACAACCGCCATTTTCTAAAGAAACATCCCAATAAACTGAAAATTAAGTTATAATATCTTTATTAAATTATGAAGGAGGAATGCACTCATGTACTACAACACTTCATTCGAAAATGATCAACCTGTAGGCCGTCTATAAACTAAGGCGGGCATTCATATAACACTTAACACTATGCCTCGTCTTAGGGAACTCATAATACCCTAAAAATAGACGGAGGTACTTTACATGAAACAAACAATTTTAGGAGCTATATGTTTATCACTAGCAGCTAGTATATGGGGCGGTATGTATGTTGTTAGTAAATACGTACTCGACTTTATCCCACCACTGACACTTGTTTGGCTACGCTTTATTATCGCTTTCGTTGTTTTATATGCAATTTTGAAAATAGCTGAGAAAAAGCAAAAGAAAAAAGTAACCATTCACAAAAAAGATTGGCTACTCTTCGCCTGGATTGGATTTATCGGCTATTTCATTTCGATTACTTGTCAATTTATCGGAACAAAATTATCTGACGCTCATACAGGCTCGTTAGTAACATCAGCCACTCCGGCATTTATGGTTATATTTGCAGCGATCATTTTAAAAGAAAAACTAACCGCTCGTAGACTATTATCTACTATCATAGCAACAATCGGTGTCATTATCGTCATTGGATGGGATATTGAAATTGGCTCCTATTTTATCGGTACAATTATATTAGTCGGGGCCGCTATTACGTGGGCTTTACTATCCATTTATGTGAAGATTGCTTCAGCTCGATTTTCATCCTTAGTTATTACAACGTACGCCATATTCTTTTCACTCTTTTTCATTACACCTTTTATGATATGGGAACTACAATCAACCTCTATCGAAACAATAAATACGTACGTAATATTAGGCGTAGTATATTTAGGAGTCGTCTCAACGGCAGGTGCCTTTTTCCTTTGGAATAAAGGGTTAGAATTAATGGACGCAAGCATCGGTTCGTTATTTTTCTTCTTCCAACCCATCGTCGGATCATTGCTTGGTTGGTTACTCTTAAATGAGATATTAAATATTAACTTTTTTATTGGTGGTATCCTTATTATATGTAGTGTTTTCATTACTACTTTTGAAAAGAAATGAAAAAACAGGCAGAGATTCTTAATCTCTGCCTGTTCCACATTCTTTACGCACTCCAATGCGATGGACGGGACAACACTTTCGGTAATTTCGTATGTTTATCCCCTTTCGCTGCATTAATTTGAACTTGCGTCAGAAAAATACTATTTGTGAAATCCGCCCCGCGAATATCTGCATCTCGTAAATCTGCTCCGATAAGATCTGCTCCTCTTAAGTTTGCTCCATTTAAGTTAGCCGCAATTAAGTATGCCCCTCTTAAATTCGCTCCTTGCAAATCTTTCTTTTTCAAATTTGCCCCCATAAGATCTGCTCCGCGGTGACTAATTCGTTTCTTACGCGCAGCATTCATTTCCTTCCAAACTAGCTCACTCGTTTCTAAAAGTAACACATTTACTTCCGCACGGTGTAATGGAATATTTACTTTCATTAACTCGTCCGCATTTAAATTTGATAAGCGCTCTGTCTCTCCAATTGCTTTACTTAGTTCTTTATGAATCGATTGTGTCGCCTTCAAAAGAATAGCCTCATTCAAATACCACAGTATTTCATGAAGCTGATGCATAACTGGAAAAGCATCGTACATTTTTCTCGCATGCTTAGCATCTTTCCGCCAATCAATCCCGTTAAACGTAACTTGCGAAATCTTCTGCCCAGCCCCGAAACACTCAAACACTGTACAACCTTTATAACCTTTTCCTCTAAGATTTTTATGTATGCTACATTTAAAATCTGTTTGTAAGTTAGAACATGGTGTCCCGCCATCTTTATTCACCGCAAAATCTACCGATGCTGCGAACGGTAACGCCACGCAACATAAACCGAAGCATTTTTCGCAGTTTGCTTTTAAATGATCGTTATGATTAGTCAAAATATATACCCCCTGTTGTCTTTTGACTATTTCATAATATTCCAACCTTATTAAATAATCAATTTAAAAATAAATGAGCTTCTTTCATTTCAAATCATAACTTTATCATTCGATTTCCTTTCAATTGAAAAAGACAGCTTCTATCTAATGAATTATAATTAAATTATAAATATTCAAACTAAAAGGAGACTTACTATGGCACTCGAAATGAAAACAAACTGTCAAATTTGCGATCAATCTCTCGAATCAAATTCCGAAGCCTACATTTGCGTGTATGAATGTACATTTTGTGCACCGTGTACAGAAGAAAGACACAACGTTTGCCCAAACTGCGGCGGCGAATTAGTACGTAGACCGAAAAAGAAACAATAAAAAGCAAAGCGATATCGCTTTGCTTTTTTACTGTTTTTGGGATATATAGAAATTCTACCAATCACAAATTAAACGTTCAAAAACTTCACACAAACAGGCTCTGGTACAATAACATCAGATTGTAACAATGTTAACTCACCTGTCGTTTCATTTCTTGAAAATAGCACAAGGTTATGTGACTTTTCATTTGTAGCAAGAAGAAACTTTTCAGTCGGATCTAATACAAAGTCCCTCGGCCAATTTCCTTCTGTAAATGTATGTGCAACAAATGTAAGCTGGCCTGAATTTTGATCCACACTGAAAACAGCAATACTATTATGACCGCGATTCGCCGCATACACAAAACGGCCGTCAGAAGAAATATGAATAGCACTTCCTTGACTATTGTCATCAAATTCTTTTGGAACGGTAGAAATATACTGCAACTCTGTAAAGGACCCTTCTTCCGGATTATATGATAATGCAATAACTTCCGAGCTAAGTTCAGTCATGACATAAGCATGCTTTCCGTTCGGGTGAAAAGCAATATGTCTCGGACCACTTCCTGGGTTTACAGACAAGCTATTCACTTCCTTTAACTTACTATCTTTTATTTCATACGTAATGATTTTATCAATTCCTAAATCAACGCCTACCACATATTTTTCATCAGGAGTATATCCCGCGTAATGCGCATGTGGTTTTTCTTGTCTTTCTTTATTTGGACCAGAACCTTCATTTGCCATAATCGATGTAACAGGATTTACAGTTCCATCTTCTTCATTAACTACGAAAGACTCAATTGTTCCTTTATGGTAATTTGCTGTAACTACCGTACCGTTTTCACTATCCACACTAATATGACAAGGAGAAGCCCCTTCTACTACTTGTCTGTTTTGTTCCGTTAGCTCTCCTGTATAACTGTTAATCGAATAAGCAGCTACACCACCAGCTTCGCCTTCCTTAACAACAGAATAGATATATTGATTATTTTTGCTAATCGTTACATATGTAGGGTTATCCAGCTTAGCCGCAAGCGTTACATTACTAACTTTTTGTGCTTCTGTATTTAAAGTAAAAGTATATATCCCTTCACTATTTTCTTTCGTGTACGTTCCAACATATCCAATAAACTCTTTGTTATCCGTCATTTTCATAACCCTCTCCCTATAGTTTTTGTTCATCATACTTCTTACCAAGTTCATAAAACTATTTTTGATTGAAAGAATATCCTAAAAAATCGGAGTACCTCTTTATAAGTTACCATATTTTTCTGCCAAATAACCTCTAAACCCATTTTTTCTGAAAAGCTGCTATACTTTCATATTCTTCTTCCAAGTGACGGGCCAAACGAATATAGATCGGTATTAATTCTTTATATTTCTCCACACTTTCCATGTTTGGCTCATGATAAAAATTGGCACCTACCATATTAGAAACTACATGTAATGTATTTATTTCACCTAAACTATATAAACCAAGGATAGCTGCTCCTAGACAAGAGCTTTCGAAACTTTCAGGAACATATACATCTTGATGAAAAATATCTGCCATCATCTGTCTCCAAAGTTCCGATCTTGCAAAGCCACCTGTCGCTTGAATTTTTTTCGGTTCGCCAATTAGTTCTTTTAAAGCAAGGAGAACTGTATACAAGTTATAAATGATTCCCTCTAAAACAGCACGGATAAGATGCTCTTTCTTATGATGTAGTCCAAGCCCAAAGAAAGACCCCCGCGCATTCGCATTCCATAAAGGGGCTCTTTCTCCTGCTAAATACGGATGAAATAATAAACCATCAGATCCAGGATTAACTTTTGCTGCTATTTCAGTAAGCAATTCATAAGGATCTTTTCCTAAGCGCTTCCCATGCTCAACTTCTAACGCACATAATTGGTCACGAACCCACCTAAAAATCATACCACCATTATTCACCGGTCCACCAATTACCCAAAGGTCCTCAGTTAACGCATAACAAAAAGTCCTACCCTTCGGATCCGTTACAGGATGATTTGTGACAACTCGCACTGCACCGCTCGTACCAATTGTAATAGCAACTACTCCAGGTTCTATTGCATTCACACCTAAATTCGATAGTACTCCATCACTCGCTCCTATTATAAAAGGAGTAGTAACAAGTACATTCATCTCTCTTGCAAATTCTTCATCTAATCCTATTAAAGTGTGCGTCGTTGGAACGAGTTTAGAAAGCTTTCCCTCCGAAATTCCTGCAACACGAAGAGCTTCTTCATCCCATTTTAAAGATTTCAAATTGAACATTCCTGTTGCTGATGCTATAGAATAATCAATTACATATTCCTTAAATAACTTATAGAAAACATATTCTTTAATAGAAATGAATTTATAGCTTTTTGCAAATAAATCAGCATGTTCATTTTTAAGCCAAACTAATTTCGAAAGTGGTGACATAGGATGGGTTGGTGTTCCAGTACGAAGGTAAATTTCATGACCATTCATATCATTCTTTATTTTTTCTGCCCAACTTGCGCTTCTATTATCTGCCCAAGTAATGCATCTCGTTAACGGCTTCCCTGCTTCGTCTACAACAATGACACTATGCATTGCCGAACTAAAAGAAACACAAAGAATATCAACTGGCTGTACATTACTTGATTGTATAGTCTCTTTAATCGTATGTATGACTGCTTGAAAAATCTCTTCTGGATCTTGTTCTGCTATTTCTGGTGTGGGCGAATATAAAGGATATTCAATCCCATGGCTTGCAATAACAGATCCATCGATCGAAAACAAAACTGCTTTTGTACTAGTTGTCCCAATATCTACACCAATCATATATTTCGAACTCACTATGTAACCCCTTTCAAATCATTCCTATAACAAAAGAGCACCATGGTGTCTACAAAAAGACGCTCCCTTATGAGAGCTACGTTTTCATAAACTTCACTCTCATAAGGGGATCCTTTTTATAACCATTGTGCTGTTTTGAAAATGCATGGTGTCTTTTCATATCGCTGCTTTTACGTAATAAGGTACCAAACTCGAGATTTATTTTAAAGGATGAAGTTACATAGAGATTGGTCCTCTCATGAAAAAGCAATTTGTGTAAACTTTACTTCCTTATAACTTAGGCGCCTTCGCCCAATCCGCAGCAAACTTCTCAATACCTTGGTCTGTTAATGGGTGCATAGCAAGTTGTTCAATTACTTTATAAGGAATTGTTGCAATGTGAGCACCTGCCATTGCTACACGAGTGACATGGTCTGGATGTCTAACAGAAGCCGCAATAATTTGTGTATCTAATTGATGAATATCGAACAATTCAGCTATTTTAGCAACTAATAGTACGCCATCTTCAGAAATATCATCTAGGCGACCTAAAAATGGTGAAACATACGTTGCACCTGCTCTAGCAGCTAAAAGGGCTTGGTTCACAGTGAAAATAAGTGTAACGTTCGTTTTCACACCTTTTTCAGTAAGGTAGCGACAAGCTTCTAATCCTGCTAGCGTCATCGGAAGTTTTATCGTGATGTTTTTATCGCCACCGTTAATTTTAATCAGTTCTTCTGCTTGAGAGATCATTTCTTCAGCTTCTACAACATCTGGAGTTACTTCTGCCGAAACAGATTCAACTTTAGGCACTGCCTGACAAATTTCTGCAATACGGTCTTCAAACTTAATGCCCTCTTTCGCTACTAAAGAAGGATTCGTTGTAACGCCGGCTAAAACTCCAAGTTTATATGCTTTTTTTATGTCCTCAAGATTTGCAGTATCAATAAAAAACTTCATAATTCATTCCCTCCATTTTTTTAACATTAACGAGTTATACTTTTAAAATGTTTATTTCTTTTCTACTGCATGTCCGCCAAACTCATTACGCAGTGCTGCTACAACTTTCCCTGTAAACGTATCATTGTCTAATGAGCGGTAGCGCATTAATAGAGACATTGCGATAACAGGAGTTGCTGTTTGAAGGTCTAATGCTGTTTCTACTGTCCATTTTCCTTCACCAGAAGAATGCATAACGCCCTTAATTTCATCCAGTTTTGCATCTTTAGAAAATGCGTTTTCAGTCAATTCCATTAACCATGAACGAATGACTGAACCGTTGTTCCATACTCTTGATACTTTTTCATAATCGTAATCAAATTCACTCTTCTCTAAAACCTCAAATCCTTCACCAATAGCAGCCATCATTCCGTATTCAATTCCGTTATGAATCATTTTTAAGAAGTGACCGCTACCAGCTTTTCCTGCATACAAGAATCCATTTTCTACAGCTGTATCATGGAAGATAGGTTCAACGATGTCCCAAGCTTCTTGATCTCCTCCGATCATGTAACAAGCTCCATTACGCGCGCCTTCCATTCCGCCAGAAGTTCCTGCATCCATAAAGTGAATGCCATCTTTCTTTAGTTGCTCATATCGGCGAATTGACTCTTTATAATGTGAATTACCAGCTTCAATTAAAATATCTCCTTTTGATAGCAATGGTGTAACTTCATCAATAACAGAATCAACGACAGCGTGTGGTACCATAACCCAAAGAATTCTTGGTGATTGTAATGATTGAACGAGTTCACTTAAGCTAGATACACCTGTAGCACCATACTCTTTCATTTCTTCCACTGCACTCGTATTTAAATCAAATGCTGCTACTTCATGTTTATGATCCATTAAATTCTTCCCTAAATTTAATCCCATTTTACCTAAACCAATTAATCCTACTCTCATAATATAATTCCTCCTTGAATTACCTTTCATCATAAATACATGTTAATAAAATGATGAATATCTTTTTGTCATATTGTTTTACATATAAAGAAACGTATGAAATACCTTCATGTAAGAATGTACTTATTTTTTCACTTCCTCATCTAACCACCATTTAAACTCACTTTCTTGTAATAGAGCATTTGCAGCATCTGGACCATACGAACCCGACTTATATTCATGAAGTGGTAACAAGTTTTCTTCGAATGCTTCAAGTATTGGCTGCACCCATTCCCATGACAATTCAACTTCTCTCCAGTGTGCAAAGAATGTAGAATCTCCACATACAGCATCATAGATAAGCCTTTCATAAGCTTCAGGTATTCCCACTCCTGTTTGCTCACAAGTAAAATGAATACGGATCGGTTCAAGCTCTCCATTGTTCAATGGATTTTTACTATTTAATTGGAGTGAAACATTTTCATTTGGGCTAATTTCAATGATTAACAAATTAGGCGCTGCATTTGGATTACTATCTTGATACTGCTGTTTTAATGTATTTTTAAACTCAATTACAATACGAGTAGACTTTTCTTTCATTCTTTTTCCTGTTCGTATGTAAAAAGGAACATCAGTCCAAAATGGGTTATCAATCCATAAGCGAGCCGCAACAAATGTATCTGTTTGAGAAGAAGGATTTACTCCTGGCTCCTCTCTATACGCCACAACTTGTTGTCCTTTTATCTCCCCTGAAGCATATTGTCCGCGAATGATATGGTTCTGAACGTCTTCTTTTTTCACTTTACGAAGAGTCTCCATCACTTTTCGTTTTTCCTCACGAATTTCACATGCATTAATCTTTTCCGGCAGATTCATAGCAGTCATCATTAATATTTGCAGCATATGATTTTGAACCATATCGCGAATGGCTCCTGCATGATCATAATATGCTGCCCTTTCTTCTACCCCAACCGTTTCACTAGCTGTTATTTGTACATTCGCTATATGTTCTTTATTCCAAATCGATTGAAGAACAGGATTTGCAAATTCAAGTGCTTCAATATTTTGAACCATCGGTTTACCTAAATAATGATCAATACGGTATATTTCGTCTTCTTCAAACGTTCGACTAAGCTTATCATTCAGCCCTCGGGCAGATGTAAGATCATGACCAAACGGTTTCTCAATCATTAGACGCTTCCATCCATCTGTTTTATCAAGTCCACTTTCTTTAATATTTAAAGCAATGGTCTCAAAGAAGTCAGGAGTAACTGAAAGGTAGAACATTCTATTCCCTTGTATATTTTGTTCTTCTTCCCTTTCATGAACTACTTGTAATAACCTTTTATAATCTTCTGGCTTATTCACATCTAACGGACAATAACGAAAATACTCTAAAAAATCTTCTATTTTCGGAGTACCTTCTTCTCTGCGACGAGAAAAAGTTTCTATGGATTCTTTTACTCTTTTTTGAAAATCTAAATGAGATACTTCACGTCTTCCAAGCCCGATAACAGATATTGGCTTTGGAAGCTTTTGATCTCTATATAAGTTATATAGCGCGGGGTAAATTTTCCTTTTCGCTAAATCCCCTGTCGCTCCAAATAAAACAAAGGTCATCGATTCCAATTTCAGTCCTCCTCGTGATGTATAGTCATTGCCAATATAGTAAGAATGCATTGTACAGAAGCTACTATTATTGTTGATCCAATCTTACTTCTTAACTTCTAATTTTTTATATTTGTCGCTTTCTAATTGTCCCCAATATTAATAGTGGCAATTCAAAGCATTTTCCCCACATCCTACTTACCCAATTATACTTACATAAAATAACTAGATTATAAAAAGTAATTAAGTTATTTTATGTCTATCATATTAACTACATAGATTATTATCGTCAAGGAAAGTGTCTTGAATTGAAGATTTTTCATTTCGTAACATCTTATTAAAAATATGTTCATGAACTGAATAATAAAAAGGAAAAACCGAACATATTATTGTTCGGTTTTTCCTTTTTATTATTGCTTTAAATGATTTTTAACTGCCCTTATAACTAATTCATGATCTTCTTCTGGTGGTAACCCTGAAACCGTTATCATTCCAATAACTCCTACATCTTTTATTTGCACAGGAACGCAACCACCAAACGCAGCATAATCCGACCTATCTAAAAGATACTTTTCATTATATGGAACACCCGTTATTTCACTTTGTATTTGCATATAATACGAGCTATGATTGTGCAAAGAAACAACTCGTTTTTTACGCTCAATCCATTTCGTATTTTCCTCAGTTGTCCCCGTCATCTTGAAATGAAATAGTTGCACACCATTTTTCGTTATATCAACAGCAATCAATTTCCCTTCTTTCCTCGCTGTTTCAACGATAAATAAACCTATTTGCAGTGCATCTTCATTTGTAAAAGAGGAAAATTGAAGTGTTTCCTCCTCTATTAAAATTTGTTTACTTATTTCATTCAAATTTGAAGTGCTCATATGTTTATCCCCCTTACTCACTTTATGCCACATTGCTATTTTTAAAATTATGCGACCCTACCGTACGGACTTTCCATATAACTAATAACGTAAAGCTTATTCTTTTCTTCTTGGTGCTATTATGAATTATATTTAACGCACTAAAAATGTATGTCCTCTAGCGCTAAACATTTCGTATAGAAGTTTTCTTCCAGCTACTACTTACAAGCATAAAAAAACCAGTTGCTTAAGCAACTGGTTCACTAAAAATTTTATCTAGGATATTCATTCAACCAAAGGAATGCTTGTTCATAATCATCGAAAAATTTTACATATTTTTTTGTATTAGATTGTTGTAAATAATTCATTATCTCCCCTTCTTCAAGGAGAAAAGCAATTGCCTTACTGTGATTCAAAATCGTTTCATTGAAAAACTTATCTTTCCATACTTTTTGAACAGAAAAATGATCTGGCGTGTACCCTTTTCTATCTACCAGCAATTTGTATTTCCGTCCCTCGGAAATGAATTGCTGACAAACTTGCTCGAAGCGATTAAACCATTCATAAACATCATCTGTTTTAATCTTGCCTATAAGACGAGTAACAATTATATCTCCGGAAACCGTTGTACTAATATTCAGTTTATTCAATCTAAAATCATCTCCCTTAGTTACAATTATGCGTGAATCCCTCATAAAATCAATAAGATCAAACTGTAACGCATTAAAAAGGGACAGACTCTCCAAACGGAGAAGTCTGTCCCAAAATCGTTCTATTTTGCATTAGAACTAACAATCGTGAATTAGAATAATGATTTAATACTTGCTAAAACAGTAAGTACACCTACAATAATAACAAATACGTTACTCATTTTCCCTTTGTATTTAGCCAGTACTGGTACTTTATTGATTGCATACATCGGTAATAGACATAAGATAGCAGCAACTAATGGACCGCTTAGAGAATCAATAAGTCCAAGAATACTTGGATTTGTATAAGCAACAAACCAGCATGATAATACAACAAAAGTAAGGACGATTGTTTTAATTGTTTTTTCTTCAATAACTTTTCCACGTGATTTACCGAACTTAATAATCATGTCACGCATTACTTCAAATGCTCCGATATAATGGCCAAGGAAAGATTTTGTAATAGCCACAAAAGCAATGATTGGAGCTGCAATCGTAATTACAGGTGAATTAAGCTCATTAGCAAGATATGAAAGGATTGATAAGTTTTGCTCTTTTGCCATTTTTAAATCCTCTGGAGTCAAGCTTAATGTACTACTCCAAACGAAGAACATAACTACAGCGAATGTCATGATATAACAAACTTTTTGTATTTGCGCACATTTAGCATCAGTAGCTTCTATTCCATACGTAGCTCTCTGTTTTACAACAAATGATGAAATCATAGGTGAATGATTAAATGAGAATACGATGATTGGTAGAATCAACAGTATCGTTCCAAAATATCCTGTTCCTGTTGAAGCAGTAGAAACAGCTGAAAAGCTAAGCATTGACGTATTCCACTGTGGAATTAAAGATATTGCGATAAAAAGTAGAGAAGCTATGAAAGGATACACTAGCATACTCATGATTTTTACAGTAATATCTTGACCAAAATTCAGTATAGCGATAAGACCAAGAACTAATACAAGTGATAAAATAGCCCTTGGAGGCTCTGGCATGTGCAATTGATGCACGATAAAACTACTTGCAGTATTTGTAAGCGCAACCGAATACATTAGCACGATTGTATAAATTGAACCGAAATATACGATGTTAAAAATGATACTTGCTTTATTTCCGAAATACTCTCTAATTGTACCTGTGATCCCCTCATCAGCAGAATTAGAAGCGTATATCATTTTAGCAAGTGCCCTATGTGAGTAATACATAACTGGATATGCAAGCAATGTAATTAGTAGT
>NZ_WIPE01000069.1:241089-310303 GCF_009760835.1 Bacillus sp. EE-W1
TGATAATAAACCACCTGAACCTGCATTAATCGGTAAAAAGAGCACCCCTGCTCCAATTGCAGTTCCAAATAGGCTCAATGCCCATGTAGTATCCTGCTTATGCCACTTTTTCGGATCTGCATATTGCTCATTTTCTAGTGCGATATTTTCAGCTTGAACTTCTATTTTCTTTGCAGTATTCCCGTTCATATAATAACTCCCCCTTGTATCCTATTCTTGCGTATCTCTTTATAGCTAACGAACATTCCCTTTTTTCGGAAAATAAATTCCTTACAAGTTGCCCCACATTGTATGTCCTTCATCATAATGAATCCAAATTGAAACATTCGCTAGTTAGCGTCCTAACATAAATGTTAGCGTTCACAAAAAAGTTTACTCGTACTATCCGCTCTTTATATAAAGACCGCTTAAGAGAACAATATTGAATAGACTTCATAAATACGTTACAACATTTCTAATAACAGTGTGTTACTTTAATGGTTTCTCTTACTTACTTGTAACAGTAATTTTAGATAAACCGGCCTCTCTTCATTTATGAGGCATTTCTTTCTCAATTCTATACATCACTTTCATAACTTCGGCAGCATTTATGGTATTGATTACACAAGCCACTGAAGCACTTTACATACATTTCGCCTCTAATCACACGCCTTTCTTTCTATTAATCGCATTTTTTATATTTTCTCCAGAGATCATAAAATTTCTCTCGACGCCCTCATTATAACGTGTATATTTATAAAATTAATATTTTTATATTTTCAGAAATATTCAATAGATATAATTTTACATGGATAATAATTTACAGTTAGCATGCAACCCTTGTTCCTATCGCTTATAACGGAATTAATCAGCAAAAAACACAGTAAAATATTGTTTATTCAAGATACTCATTTTAAAATTTTTTATATTCTTCTTTATCTAAAAATTTTATTTTGATTTTAAAAAGATATTCTAATAAATAATTAACGTGGTTAAAAAGAAATTTCTTTTTAAATGCATAAACCAATTTTTAGGTTATATATTATCAATATTGCATTCATATACATTTTTAGGAAAATACATATTTTAACTTGATGACAATAAGAGCACCGCTAACATTTCGCAAAAATCTTCGCTAAACGAAAAAATAAAATAAGCTGTCCATATATGGACAGCTTATTTACATCATTATCATTGTTAGGTGTAGGCAAACGAATTACTTCAATGTCATCTTAATTTTAGTTTTTTCAAATCTTCTTCAGGGATATTTCTATGTTTGTAATGAATGGATTTTAGTTCATTTACTTTTAGACGATATTATTGATTATTACACGATTCATCCTATTAAAAGCAAGTAATGTAATCTTTAAAACCCCTCATTAACTAGCTCTTTTATCAAGTTTAATTTTGCAGAAAGCTCAATAAACCACTCTTCATCCCCTGTTAATAATGCAAGGTCTATAAGATAAAGGATTTGCTCCTTATTTATTACTTTTGATTCAGGGAGTTTGTTAACGTGTTTACTAAAGAGTAAAATCGCTTCGTTCATTGTGTACTTGTCGTCACGTTTCACAATGCTAACTGTAACTACATCTTCCACTTCATCAAGTGATACAATGTAACCAACTATGAATTCACCCTCATTTGATATTCCACGAACCCAATCTCCCACTTTTAAAACATGATTATTATTTGACATCATACTTTTCACCTTCTTATAAATATTTTTTGTAACGATAAAAAAGATATAAAAACTAACTTTAACTGTAATCCTTTTTATTACAGTTGTTTTTTAAGAACTCACGGCTACATAATAATTAAGCCGTTTAACGTTCTTGATTAATAAGGTCAACAACTTCTTTCATTGTATAATTCTTTAAATATTCACCTAGATGTTCTTCCGCACCTAAGAAAATAGCAAAAAGAACTTTCCGCATGTTCGAACCTACAATACACTGATCATTTGATTCTGGACACTTCGGCTGCAATGCACCTTCAGAGGTTATTTGATACATATTCCAAAGATTAATTTCACTTAAATCACGGGCAAAAATAAAACCTCCACCAGTTCCCTCTTTTGATTGTATAAACTTATGTTTTTTTAACAAACTTAGCACTTTGCGAATGCGTACTGGATGAACACCTGCACTTTCTGAAATAGCATTACTTGTTGACATCCGATCTGGCTGTAAAGCTAAATAAGTTAAACTGTGAATGGCCAAGGTAAAGTCGCTGTTCATTGTTGTCCTCCTACGATAAAAAATATGATTTCTCGCTTAGTAACATACTGTAGCCATAAATATTACAGATAGGTTAGTCAAACGTTAAAATATATAAGAATCATGCTTAGCATGAAAAAATAAATCCCTTTATATTCTATCAGAACTCCCCTATATCTCCTAACTTCATGTAGCTTTTTAAGTTGCAAATAAATTTAAACAGTCCACTGTTTCTTAACTTGTTCTTCTGCCAATTGTTTAATTTTTGTCCAAATCGTATCTTTACTCACAATAACATTTGTGTGATAGTTTCTATCTTTATAATTAACTGTAACACATACTTCAATCACTTCTGTTTCCTCCTTTCAAAATATTACTTATTAATTAGCCATTTTTTGCAATTCAATATTCAAAAATGTTCGAACGCTACGCGGTAAAAATTTGCGAATTTCTTCCTCATTAAAACCAACCTGTAATCTTTTTTCGTCCAGCATAATTGGACGACGTAACATTTGAGGATACTCAATTATTAATTTATAAAACTCATTAAGCGAAAGCGCCTCAATATTTATATTTAATTCCTGAAAAGTTTTAGATCTAGTTGAAATAATTTCGGTAGCACCATCTTCAGTTAAACGAAGAATGGATTTAAGTTCATCAACTGTAAGCGAATTTGATACGATATTTTTTTCGGTATAATCAATTTGATGTTCTTCAAGCCATGCTTTTGCTTTTCGGCACGAACTACAGCTTGCTGTCGTATATAAAATCACCATATTTTACACACACTCCTTTACTTTTTAAATTATTATATAGATTATTGAAATGTATTAAAAAAATTACAGTTTAGAATGAAATACACGTTATATTTTTTATTCGACAATATTTAATTTATCTGTTTTTTACAAACAATAGCAACTCACTTCTAAAAACTATACTGTAATTTTAAACTTTACAGTTCTATTAATCAACTGTTAAGTCTTGGATGCATTCCATTAGCGAAATAAATTATATTCCACTTTATTCATTTCTTCCCGACATGTTTAGCATAATAAAAGCTACTGCATTGAACACAGCAGCATTGTAGGAAGAAATACGCGGACAAAAAAAGCAAAGCGCGTACACTTTGCTTCTTACAAAATCCCTTTTAACTTTTTACCAATTAACTCCGCTACATATTCATAACCTTGTCGGCCAAAATGTAAACCGTCTTTTTCATCATCTTCTACTAATCTTTTATAATGAGGCTCTTGAATCATTTCAGCATATAAATTTAGAAAATAACTTCCTGTTTCCTTCGCCACTTCCTCTACTACGTCTGCATACTGACCAAGTACTTTATTTGTTCTATTATGCTGGCGTTCTTCATCAACTGGCGCAGGACTAATAAGTAATATCTTTTCTGGCGAAATCATACTTACAATCTTCCCTAAATTGTCTTTGTATACTTGCAATGGTACTTGATCAAATAATACCGAATCATTCGTACCAAGAAAAACTGTTACGAAGTCTGGTTTATGTGATAGTACATCATCTTCAATCCTATGTAACGCATCGAACGTATTATCACCCGGAACCCCCGCATTTACCACCTTCCAATTTGGAAACATCTCCCGCAAACGCGGTGTTAACCTCGGCGTTTCATCAAAAAACGTTTCATCAGCTGTAATACTATCACCAAAGCATACTAACGTATTCATAAAAACTAAATCTCCTTTTACGTATGAAATAACTTTCCTTCTACCGCCTTAATATATCTTTCAGCAGAACGTTCCACTGCCTCATTGGCATTCTCTTTCACTACTCGGTGAAAAGCATTATATAAACGATTAAACTGTAACGGCTTCACTCGATTCGCCATTTCCTCCACTTTTCTCGCTGGTAATGGAATTAAGTTTGGATAGCTGTACATGAAACTCACCCACTGCTGATCCGCTACGACTTGAATAATATCACCTGTTAATAAAATACCTTTCCCACCATTTCCTTCTTCCCAATGTAATACAGAACCGCCGCTAAAATGTCCTCCGAGACGATGAATAGTAATTCCGTCCGCTAATTGTAAAGACTCGCCAGACCAATAAATAATACGACTACTCGGGCGTACTACCCACTCTTTATCGTCTTCATGTATATAGATTGGTACATCAAACGTTTCTGCCCATTCTACTTGCGTTGAATAATAATGAGGATGAGATAGTGCTATCGCATCTAACCCGCCCCACTCCTTTATCTTCTCAATTGTCGTTTCATCTAAATAAGTAATACAATCCCATAGTAATCGATACGCTTCCGTTTTTACTACATATCCCGTTTGACCAATTGCAAATGTCGGTTTTGTCGTAATACTATAAAGCCCATTTTCTTCTTCTATCATTTCATTTTTATATGTACCACTCGATTGCAAGTTTTCTAAAGTCGTCCAAGACTGCCCTTTCGGATTCACATATTGTCTCTCCTCATCACAAATAACACAACTTACCGGTTCTTCCACACTCGCTGCATACTGTACGCCGCACGTTGTACAAACGAAATTTTTCATAATAATTCCCCCTATCCCTATATTTTTATGAAGCTGATTTTTGTTGATAATGATCTACTTTTTTATTTTCAATTAATAAACCGATTAGAGTCAGTAAGTAGACAACTGTAACTGCCAATGGAATGGCAGTAAATCCATTGTCTGCAAAAAGAATCCCGCAAACTGACGTTACGAGCACAGTCCCTACTGACAATACACCATAACTTTTACTTTCATAAATCCATACGTACGGTACAAAATGAACCCCTATTAACATCGCTACTACAAAAGGTAGCCACTCTGGAAATTGAAAATAGGCAAGTAATACAAACGGAATATTTAATACATTTATCCCGCCAACTAATCCAGCTAAAGTTCCTAGCGGATTTCCTTTCGCAAACATATCAATTTTCAATATAGCAGCTATCATTAAGCCAAAAGGAAATACACAACCCATACCAATTAAATACACCCACACAACTTGTTTTTCTGAAAGAAGAATACCCGTTACACTTGCTACAATCCAAAATAAAATACCAGCTATTATAACTGGAAATCCTCTTTTCGTTCTTTGTGCTAAATCTCTTTTTGCTTCTAGAATGTTCATTTCACTATCTCCCCCAAACTATTTGTACTATAAAGCCGGCTCAATTTCGTCCATCCAATAACGCCAAGCTACTAAGTAATCTTCTAAATCTTTCGGGTGGTGTCTTAAACATGTATCTATACGCAAATATAATCCTATGACTATCTCCTCGTACAAATCTCGTTCTTTTTTATGAAATACACATTGCTTCATCGCAAAATCAATTGCTTCTTTCGTTACATCTTCAGGAGTTGAACAGAACGCATAAATTAAATCATATAAAGGATCTCCAAGGACTGGTAACGGATCAATTACTCCATGTAACTTATTCTGCCGGAATATAAAATTATGAAATCCGAAATCACCATGTAATAAAAAGGGGTGATTTACTCCGGCTTCCCTATTTGCTAGTTTAAGAACCGTTCTATATTCTTCTTCACTTATGTAACATCTTACATTTTCATAAGCTTCCATCACATTTGCAGTTAAAAATTCATTCCAAGATTGAACCGGACTTTCTTTCCATCCCCAGCCTTCTGCCTCTGGAACCATTTTATACTTATTGATAACTTCTTTTACAAGTGTACGAAGCGTACTTCGTTTATATCCTTGTTTACACGAAGTATTACCTTCCAGGAAAGAATACACGAAATATGTATGTAAAGGTTCCTTATACAAAAGCTTTGAAAATAAAGTATTCCCCTCATAAAAAGAAAGAAAATGAGCTTCTTCACGTATTACTTCCGCTTCATTCAGCTTTACTACATATTTTTCGTCCAACAAATATACAGTACTTGTCGTTCCTCCGTTCAACGCTTTTACGCTATTTGGAGCATGTGAAATAACTTTCTCTTTAACTAGTTGTGCAGCAATTATTGAAATGTCCATTCCCTCACCCTTCAATTCCGAAGATTCCCTCAACTTAAAAGACAACTTTACTATTATTTGACAAACAAATAGGAAACCCCTTCAAAAATCTTAATATAACAAAAATTCATTTACTTTTAAATTTCAAAAATAAGGAAATAATAACAACAACGTTACACACATATAGGAGGTCACTATGAAACCTGAATTTTTAAAAGCAGTACATGATGCTATTGGAAATATTGAGCACATTCATATAGAAGAAAGCGGTGCGGACAGCTTACTTATCCATCATGATGATGCACAGCAGTTACAACAAGTCGCTAAAACGTTAGAAAACAACAATTTCCGCTCTGCTTTAAGAACAACTGGAGATGCTTCGTATATTGAAGTGTTGAACAGATAATGAAAGTCCGGATGTATTCCGGGCTTTCTTTTTTTATATCAAAACTTTAAATTCTTTCACATACACCGCTGTTCCCGCAATATCTATTTGTAACTTTTCATTCTCTATATCTTTCGTTACATATACCGTTACACGACCATCTTTATTCATTTCCTGTCCTTGTTCAACGACTAATTCCATTTCATGATCAAAATCTTTCTCCAAATACGTCGCATAGTACGCTCCCATTACACCTGAAGCTGTTCCTGTCACTGGATCTTCTATTGTTCCAGAGTAAGGTGATGAAAAATGACGACCGTGCATTTGTGCTTCTGCATTATATGTTTCTGTGCAAAGCGGATGAATAGAGGCCTTTGGTATTTCTTTTAGCACAAATGGAAATTCATTATTATTAGGTTTCATTTTCTCACATGCTTCTAGATTTTTAACAGGTACAATTACAGTCCAAATACCAGTACTTCCATATACAATTGGTAATTTTCCATCTAAATCATTTACTTCAAGACCAATACTGTGTGCTAATGCCTCTTGAGAACCTGTAAAATCTTGAAACTGTGGTGTTGCTTGTCTCATTTTAATAAAAGTTTCTCCACTTTCATTCGCACCTATATGTATCGGCAAAATCCCTGCCTTCGTTTCAATTGTTAAATTATGATTCCCTTCTAATAATCCCCTTTCATGAAGCGCATATATAGTCCCTACTGTCGCATGACCACATAAATCCATTTCATGACCGGGAGTAAAATAGCGAATCTTTATATCTGCTTCTTTTGAAGAAAGAACAAAGGATGTTTCATTAAACCCAACTTTTTCAGCAATACGCTGCATTTCTCCTTCCGTTAATCCATCCGCCTCTAATACAATACCTGCTGGATTCCCCATATTCGGTTTATTCGTGAATGCGTCATAATGAAATACGTTTATGTTCTTCATTTTCTTTTCTCCTAACTTTCTTTAAAAATTTTATAATAAAGCTCTATCTCTGTTTTCACCGAACAATGATTTCTCCAAAATATCTTCTGCATCTTTTCATTTGAAGTATGTGTGCTTCCGATGTAATAAGTAGCGCCCATTTCCTTTAACATATGTAAAGATTGAAGATGCAGTTGCGAAGAGATTCCTTTCCCGCGATAATGAGGCATTACCCCAAAGTAAAATAATCGTCCTTCACTTTCTGTTCCAGTCTCTATATGCGGTATGGACAAACCAATTGGCTCATTTTTATCATAAAAAACAATGCATGACTTCTCCCAGCCTTTACCTAAGTTTGCACTGAATGAAAATGCTCATCAATATTTAAAATGGAAGTTTGATTTCCTGAGTTCAACATACATTGCTCCCAAATGTATTTAAAATCTTTTGCCGATAACGTTTCTCCTATTGAACGGTATGTAAATTGTTTTTCAAGCGCCTCTATATCGTCTAACTCTCT
Source organism: Bacillus sp. EE-W1 (assembly GCF_009760835.1). Lineage (NCBI taxonomy): Bacteria > Bacillati > Bacillota > Bacilli > Caryophanales > Bacillaceae > Bacillus > Bacillus sp. EE-W1. Next base: position 249,100 of record NZ_WIPE01000069.1, read on the forward strand.
ACACACTTCTATCTTTGCTGCATGTAAAGAAAAATCCGCATCAAGTAACACTCTCGCACTTGAGTTATAACTACTAAACCTTTTATTTAATACAATACTCGCTCTTTTCAACCCCCAGTTAAAACAAATTTCTTCAAATCTACTTATCTTTTCTTTATAAGTTTGTACGTTATAAAAGGCATCTTCTTCTATCTCTTCAATCGTTACTGCATTTGGTAAACCATTTAATACTTTTTTAGAGGGACCAAATAGATTCTGAATGATTGTAAGATCGTATATCACCACTTTAATTCTCCTATCCCTGGCTCAATAAACTTTCCTGAAACATCCTCATTTGAATCAATTACCCAATCATATATATTTTGCGCTCCTTCAGCCGGAGTCATATTCGCATCAAAGGCACCGATATCAGTCTTTAATTTTCCTGGGTGAATTGCCGTTACACGAATTCCTTTATTCTCAAACTCTTGTTGTAAACAAAGTGTTAACATATTTTGCGCAGCTTTAGCAATTCGATAGGAATATGAGAACTGTCCTTGCGGAAACTCTTTGTTCGCCATTTTATGTAGTGATCCTAACCGAGAGGACACATTTATTATTCTCGGCTGATCCGATTTAGCTAAAGCCACATATGTACCTTTTACAGCTCGAATTACGCCTAAGCAGTGAATATTAAATAAGTCCGTTAACTCTTCTGAATTTATATGTAAAATCTCAGTCTCCTTTCCAGTAATTCCAGCGTTATTTATAACTAGATCCATATACTCTGTATATCCCTCGAGCTGATTCTTAATCTGCTCCGTACTCTCATCAAGTGATAAGTCTGCCAATATAGGAAAACATCTACAACTAAACATTTGCTTCAATTGCGTTACCGCAACTTCAGTTCTAACTAACGGATAAACGATGTGCCCATTTTCATGAAATACTTTTACTAACTGTAACCCTAACCCGCGATTTCCCCCTGTAATTAGAACTCTCATATATCCATCTCCTTATTTTTAAAATAAATAAGAAAGTCCATCCATTTACCATTCTCTAAAGAAAACGCCTCTCTCTTGCATTCAAGTGAAAAACCTGTTCTTTCCGCAAGACGAACGGATGGCTCATTATCAACATGTATATGTAATTCAATTCTATGGAAATGAAGACTATTAAAAAATAACGATAACGCAGCTTTCACACTTTCAATACCATATCCATTTTTCCAGTATTGATTATGTATGGAATACCCCATCACCGCCCATTGATAGTCCATACGTAAAATTTTTATAAGCTCTAGCTTCCCAATATTAGCCCCATCTTCTTTACGAAAAATACCTAATACATACATCTCATCTCGATGTGCTGCTTCATCAAACCCTCTAATCCATTCCGTGAACCATTCTTTCGTCGATGATGCCATAACTTGATAGCCATCGTCATATTTATACTGCGATGGTAACCTCTTATGAAATCCATCGAACCAACTTTCATAATCATCATTTTGGAACGGACGAATCATAAGTCTCTCTGTCTCTATTTGCAATAGCGGCAGCTTCATTTATATCTCTTCCTTTAATTAATGATTGAATATTCTTTATTATCTTACAAGAAATACAAAATCTAGTAAATTATTATGTTCTTTACAAACAAAAATCCAGTTATGCTTTGTACATAACTGGATTCCTCATCATCTAATCGTTTTTTATTTTACAAGTACACCTTCTCTTAATTCCCTCTTCAACACTTTCCCTAAAGCATTTTTCGGTAATTTGTCCATAAATACAACGTCTGGTATTTTATAACTTGCTAGTTTCTCTTTACAATGCCGTATAATTTCTTCTTCCGTTAAAGACGTTTGCATATCTTTTACAATATACGCTGTCGGAATCTCTCCCCAAAAGTCATCTGGAACTCCAACTACTGCAACTTCTAAAACACCATGTATTTCATGAATAACATCTTCTACTTGATCTGGATATACGTTGTCACCACCGCGTATAATAACGTCTTTATATCTTCCCATAATATGCAGGAATCCATCATCATCTATCATGCCAGCATCGCCCATGTTAAACCAATTATCTTTTACTACCTTTTTTGTCGCCTTTTCATTATTCCAATACCCTTTAAACATGTATGGACTTCTTACATGAATCTCGCCAACTTCATTTGTTGTTAGTTCATCACCTGTTTCTGGATGAACAATTTTTAACTCTACATGTTTCAAAGTTTTCCCTACAGAAGACATCTTTTCTTTTCCCATCATTGGATGCCATGAAGTGACAACCCAACCTTCTGTACTCCCATATCCTTGCACCATATATATTCCTTTTTCCATATATTTTTGAATAAGTGTTTCTGGCACTTTTGTACCACCACTTTGTGCTACTTTAAAAGTTGAAATGTTACGTTCTTTTTTATTTAGCTCCTCAAGCATGTAGCTATAAACAGCTGGGAATGCAAGCATCGTAGTAATTTTCTCTTCTTCAATCTTATCCCAAATAAGAGCAGGATTCGAATCAGCTAAAAAGATCATCGTAACACCATGATAAATACAATTTAAAATAGAAAGCACTCCACTCATATGAAATAATGGATGCACGGATAAAAAGCGTTCACCTGCTGGAAATTCTCTTTGGCCCGCAATCTCAGAAAAATAATGATGTAAGTTTTTATGTCCAATTACACATGCTTTTGCCTGTCCAGTCGTTCCTGAAGTAAATAAGTAAATCGCATCATCATCTTCATGAACTTCTACGTTCGGTTCTGTCATTGACTGTTCTTGTAATATTAATTCAAATGAACCAAAGCCTTCTTTTGTCGTTTTAATTACAAAAGGAATTTCTTTAACAGCATCAATCTTTACAGCTTCATGAAATTCTTCATCAATAACTAACACTTTTAATTTTGCTTCTTTTACAATCGTTTCTAACTCATAAGCAGTAAGCTGATGATTTAACGGAATACATACAGCTCCAATTTTTAAACTTGCCATCATAACGCTTGGAAACGGATGATTATTTTTGCATAGTATTCCAATACGATCTCCTCTTTGCACACCGCTTTGTAACAAATAGTGTGCAAGCTGATTTACTCGTTCATTATACTGCTGAAACGAATACCTTTTCTCTCCCCCTACAAGCGCTTCCAAATTTGGTGATTGCATTGCTCTTTTTTGTAATAATTTTTGCATCGTTCTCAAGTAAAACTCCCCTTTATATATATTAGGTTTTTTATTTTACCAGATTAACTATTAATTTACTAAAGATTACACTTAGTGAATATAAAATCAATAAAAATAGCCATCTACTTAACAAGTAGATGGCTATTCCTCTTATATATTAGAATACTCCTTATTCATCACATAGCGCACATACTCCGGTGCACTTTTATTAATCTCTTCATCACTTAATTTATATTCGGCACCATATAAATAAAATGAAGGTATAAATTTCATGTCTGTATATAAGCACGTAGCTTGAAATGGTTTCGTTAACTCATCCATTGTAATTCCGCTATTTTTATAGTCTTTTTCTAATCCACCTATAGAAATAGCTAGACCAAATTCTTTCCCTTTCACTTTATCTCCTTTTGATCCGTACGCAAATCCATATGTTAATACATCGTCAAACCATTTTTTTAATAATGGTGGTGAACTGTACCAATAAAGCGGAAATTGAAATATATATCTGTCATGTTCTACTAATAGCTTTTGCTCTTCCTCAATATTAAACTCCCAATTCGGTGCCGCTTTATATAATTCATGCACCGTTATTTCATCCGAATGTTCCTCAAGTTCTTCGATCCATCTTTTATTAATTTTTGATTTTTCAATATCAGGGTGTGCTACAATTACAAGTGTTCTCATCATCTTCCATCCCCTTTTTAAATTATTCAATCCTTTACGTATTAGTATGAGTGAGTCACATATAATTGAAAAGTACGTACTTTAAAGTGCTATAGGAACCTTAAAGTACCTGTGGAGGTGTTATATGAATCAAAATGAAGACTGCCCAATTGCAACGACGCTCGATGTAATCGGCGGAAAATGGAAAGTTCATATTTTATGTGTTTTGATGGATGGAAAAATGCGAACAAATGAAATCCGACGAGAAATCCCAAACATTACGCAAAAAGTTCTAACTCAACAACTTCGCCAACTTGAAGCTGATGGGATTATCCATCGTACTGTATATCAAGAAGTACCACCAAAGGTTGAGTACACAATAAGCGAATACGGGAAATCTTTAATGCAAATTATGGATGAACTATGTGAATGGGGAAAAGATCATCAAATGAAAAGATTACATGACTAAAAGAACATTACCGTCTTTATTAAATCTTCTACATTCATATTAGTAGTTCAATATTTCTACTGAAATTTTATATTAGAGGTACTCCAACAACTCGTAATTTAGAACGCCAAATCTTTAAGAAGTAAAAACCAATAACATTCATCTATAAATACTCTTTATAACAAAAATATCCTATACTTTTTATTAATTGAACCGCATCCTAGTTGTTAGACATATAGTCAACAATTTAAGATGTGGTTTTATTAGTGGATTAACAGCTCTCATCAACTTTAATAATCATGACTGCAGACAAAATACTTTGCAAAGAGTTCCTGTACAAGGTGTTTTTTCACATAGACTTACCAAATAGCATTTTTATAAAAAACTTCTCACATTTAAATTGGACAAGCATATTTTATTATATGGGGACTCCCTACTCATAGAAAACTACCTTTCTATTCTAAGAGCACGCATATTTGTGTGCTCTTAAATTATTTACAATAAAATAAAGAGTTTATTAATTTTCTTAATTCATTATCGGAAAAGTACCCATAATAATATCTTTATATTTATCTATTGTTTTTTAATTTTTATAAAACTATATTATTTTGGAGTTGGTTAATACGTTACAAAAAACTGACCGTGTAATCATTATGGTCCCTCCATTTTCACAAGTGTTTGTTACATTTTACTCATCATCAGGAGAACTTCTTTCATCACAAGTCTTATCTAATACCTCTCCACATCCTGTATCAATGTATGCACTTAATGAAATAGAAAGCGAATTATTTGAAGTCGAGTTACAACCACTACTACTTCATTAAAACTACGAATAGCGGAAAGACCTTTATAACTCCCACATGGCACTACAGCAGTAGCATTTTTACCCAAAAATAGCACAAGTAGAAGAATCTGTAGCCGTTAATGCAAATGCCATTACATATCAATGCTACCCAATGGCTACTGCTGCAGACACGCTATATAGCTTTAACTACACACTTACTATGTAGACTTCTCCTAGAAACTTGATTTTAGTTTCCAAGGAAACTAAAATCAAGTATAATTATATATGTACAATAGATAGCATTTATAAATCTATTTACATTTTTCACATTAGCTCTTAAACAATTAAATAAATGGAGGGCATGATATGGACAATTATTATGATGTAGCGATAGTTGGTGGTGGTCCAGTTGGACTTATGGCAGCATGTGAATTAGCTATCCAAGGCGTAAAAGTTGTTGTTTTAGAGAGAAGATTAGACCGGGTACGAAATTCTAGAGCACTCACACTACACCCCCGCTCCTTAGAATTGATGGCTATGAGAGGTATTGCAGATCGATTTTTAGCTAGAGGCAAGAAATTAAATACAAGTCATTTTGCTGCCTTAGATACAAGATTAAACTTTAAAAATTTAAATACTGATTTTCCGTATACACTTTTTATTCCCCAATCTATTACAGAAGAAATATTAGAAGAACGTGCATTAGAATTAGGTGTAGTCATTAAACGCGGGCATACTGTGAAAGACTTAAAACAATATGAAACATTTGTACAACTAGAAATAGAACAAAGAGAAACAATATATAAAATAGAAGTTCCATATGTAATAGGAGCTGATGGAGCAAGAAGTATAGTTCGTGAATTATCAAATATACCGTTTAATGGAACAAACACAACAACTACTGCTATATTAGGTGATATTATTTTAGAAAATATACCAGATACTCCATTTTTATCCACTTCTAATATAAATGGGATATTAATGATGGTACCTATTACACCTGATGTATTTCGTTTTGCAATTGTTGATCCTAAGAATCAGACAATACCCGTTCATGTTGCTGTTACAGAAAAAGAGTTTATAGATAGTATTTATAGTATTACAGGTGAACATCTTCGAATTAAGAGCACAATATGGCTTTCTCGTTTTGGCAATGCAACCAAACTAGCAAATACTTATCAACATAAGCGTGTATTCTTAGCAGGGGATGCAGCACATATTCACTTCCCTGCTGGAGGACAAGGTTTGAATGTAGGTCTACAAGATGCTTTTAATATAGGCTGGAAATTAGGGCTCGCAATAAAACAAAAAAAATATGAAGGCCTATTAGAAAGTTATCATATTGAAAGACATGCTGTAGGAAAACAATTTTTCAAGGAAGTACAAGCGCAAGAACAATTAATGATAAACTTTTCAAACGCAGGAATGGAATTAAGGGATTTATTTTCGCACCTACTTACATACCCCGAGATAAATCACGATTTATCTGAAAGAGTAAGTGGCTTAGGGATAATGTATTCGTCGATGCACGATACAGAAAGGCATCCATTGATAGGAAAAAGATGTACAAATCTCACTATTTCTTCTCTAAATAAGAAAAGTTATAAACTCTTTGAATTAATGCAGGATGGTAAATTTATCTTATTAATACACCCTTCTTATATAGATAAGATAAATAAAATAAATAAAATAAATATTGATTCACACATAAAGGTGATAATAGGAGAAATACAAGATTCCAAATTTAAAAATATAGATACCGTTTTGATTCGACCGGATGGTCACATAGCCGACATTGAGTATAACAAGGTAAATAACTGCGAATAGTCCATAAAAATGATTATCAATTGTATTAGTGATACAAGATAAATTCAATTTTATAAAACGAAAAGAATCCTATTTATTTAGGACTCTCTTCGTTTTATCCATCTCACTATTTATAAAAACATATCTACAAGGAAAGAAATACTACATTTACAGTTAACTATAAAATCCCGTTCCAAAGGACTATCCAAAACTCCCCACCTACATACTCTCATAATCAAAAATATTTGTCTCTATTTCATATAAAGTATGATAAGCATCCATAAAGATAAAGCACAAAGGATAGCAAGCACTATACGAGTAGATAGCACTCTTACTTCAAAATCGGTTTTCTTGGATGGTTCAGGATATGCAATTACATAAATCCCTTTTAATAGTGCGAGCCATGCAATAAGTGTAATGAGTCCCTGCCAATTAAGTGTCCAAACATTATGTAGGATAACTGTACCTAATCCGAGGAAAATTGATAGAAAGCCATACATAATTCCAAATCCTCTGTCTTCTACCACTAACTTTTTCAGTTCACGTAGTATAGATGGTCGCACAAAAAGTATTCCTGAGATGATAACCGTTATCCACCCCCAAAAAAATCCTAAAAAAAGGCTTACCTCCATTGTTACTCCACTCCTTTCAATTACATTTATATTTCAGTTATTTTCCCTTTAGTATTAGATCTATAGATAAAAAACTAAAAATGTAACTTTGGAGTAAAGTCGTACTCTTTATAAAATATTTCATGTGTACATAAATAATCCTTCACCTTGTTAAATTTAACAAGGTGAAGATCATACAATATTATTAAATAAATAAAATAATCTAACTAAGATGTATAACAAATTAATAACCAGTCTACATACAACTTATGTTAGTAAGAAAATCACATACACTTATACATATTACTTTTGTATAAAATCTTAAAAATTGTAGTCAGACAATTACTTTAGCATCCTCTTCTTAATGTCTAGACAATCAGTATTTAAACTAAACATGCTAATATTGATTTTGTGCGATGGTCCGTTACCTCATAATAAATTTCTAACCCTTTCCGAGTACCTGTAACGACTTTCGTAGCTTTTAGTTTAGATAAATGTTGACTAATTGTACTTTGAGGCATTTGTAACGTTTCATACATTGTCGTTACGTTAATTGGGCCTTTTGCAAGCATTATTTTTACTAATGATAAACGGACAGGATGTGCCAATACTTTCAATACTTCAGTGATTTCTTCATACATTTCTTTCATATTTTTTCTCCCCTTTTATATAAATATTATTGATATCCATATATATAATTCGAAAGGATATAAGATTTTGTGTCCGTCATTTTAAAAAAAACAAAAAAATTTTTTCCGAAATTCAAGGAGTGTCTTAACATAACGTCTCACTATCAGTAATGATTAGGAATTTTGTTATGGAAGCGAAGGCTTTATATTACATATTACATATTACTTACTAAAACCAATGAAAAAAGAGAGCAGGTAAACTGCCCTCTTATGATGCCTCCTTATGTTCCGTGGAATGTTTAACACTCCCCATTCTCTTTAATTTATTCCACCCTACCGCTACTCCTCGAATTGATGAGAATATAGATTTAATGACAACATAAGTCATAAATTGACGATAAATAAAGCGTTGTAAAATTAACCATGCTAGTGGTTTCGGATTCTCTTCTTCTAATTTAAATGCAAATAAAGATGCGAATAGATCCATTAAAAAGAATACAAAATAAAACCCTAAAACTTTTAGTGGATTGCTACTAAATAGCCCCATAATCATTAATATATCTGCTAAAGGAGCAATGAATTGCAAAACATATTGGAATAACCACATGTTAGGCAATGCAATAAATCCTAACGTTTTATGTTTTGTATGAAACACTGCTTTTCGATGTTTCCAAAGACATTGGAGTGTACCATATGACCAACGATATCGTTGTTTAATGAGACTTTTCACATCTTCAGGTGACTCCGTATAAGCATACGCGCTTTCTTCATATACAATTTTATATCCTTGACGTAAAAATGTAATAGTAAGATCCGTATCTTCTGCTAACGTATCCTCACTTAAATATCCAGATTCAACTACATTTTTTTTACGCCATGCCCCAATAGCTCCTGGAACTACTGTAATACAATTTAACTCATCAAAAGCTCTACGTTCTAAATTAAACCCGGTAATATACTCAACATGTTGCCAAGTAGTTAACAAGTTTCGTCTATTTCCCACTTTGACATTACCTGAAACTGCCGCTACATTCTGATTTTCAAAGTGTCTAATCATGAGAGAAATAGCGTCTTGCGCAATAATAGTATCCGCATCTAAAGTGACAATAATCTCTCCTCGAGATTGTTGAAACCCTAAGTTCATTGCCGATGATTTCCCGCCGTTTTCTTTCTGGATTAAACGTACTTTAGGGTGTTTATTAAATGTTTCTTGCATTACTTTTGACGTATCATCTTTCGATCCGTCATCCACAACTATAACTTCAAATTCTTTATAATGACTATCCAAAATTGAGCGAATCGTCTTAGGTATAACCTTTTCTTCATTATATGCCGCTATGACAACACTAACAAAAGGTTGATAGGACGAATTAATAGAGCGAGATAGCGTTTTTCTTTTCTGCTTCCATGCAAAATAAATTAAGAACAAGAATCGGAAAATACCTAATCCAATAGCAATATAAAAAATAATTGTTAATATATGTTTAAAGTATCCCGCTCCTGAAAAGACAGCTTTATTGTAAAGTAAATATTGCTTTCCTTCAGAAGAAACAGGAGGCATAATTTCATCTCGTTCTTTATTCATTAAATCTGAAATTGTTACAAAACTATATCCATTTTTTTTAAGTTCTTTAATAATAATGGGAAGCGCTTCTACCGTATGGGCACGATTCCCTCCCGCATCATGGAGAAGAATAATATTTCCCTCTCCCTTATAAATGGGAGTAAGAGCACGCTTTACTAATTCATTCGTTGATGGTGTTGCCCAGTCTTCAGGATCAACTTTTTCCGCCACCATTGTATAGTTCATATTTTGTGCACGCAAAATAGGCAATATTTCATTTGATGAATCTGGGTTAGCATCGGCTTCATATGGCGGTCTAAATAAAACCGTAGAATGTCCAGTTATTTCCTGAATTAAACGTTGCGTCGTATTAAGTTCTACTTTTGTTCGTAGTAAAGACGTATCAGCGACGTTAGGATGCTTGAAAGTATGATTGCCAATTTCATGCCCTTCATCGTATATTCTTTTCACAATATTAGGATTTAGTTGCGCGTTTTCACCAAGTACAAAAAAAGCAGCGTTTATTTTATTCTCTTTTAATATATCTAAAATTTCCGGTGTATATTTCGGGTCTGGCCCATCATCAAATGTTAATACTACTTGTTTCCCATTCGGTTTTCCATATCGTTGCACTTCGTATGTAGATGGTAATGATCTATATACTTCATCTGTAAGATAACCATCTTTTCCTATTTTAAAATCTCTCAACCCATTTTGTCTTTCATTCTCAATCTGTAAAATTTCACCTTGTCCAGCATAATTCACTTCATCTAAACTAGTAATTTTATGTAATGCATCAGGATTTTTTTGTACCCCAATCGGATTTTTTAAAACTTTCCATATTGTAGGGTCTTCTGCTCCTAATCTCCATAATGCAAACCCTTTAGCATTGTTTTCCATTGCGATTTTCACTTGATTATAGAGAGTAACACTATCTAAGAACCAAGCAGTATGATCTTTCTCTCCTGTTTTATATCTAAAATAAGGATTTCCACTCATGTTATCCCATTGAATTTTCATATTGGAATCATGAGCCATTGCCATAACTTCTGAAAAAGTTAAAGACTTCGCAGGTTTTTTACTATTTACTTCCCAATCATATCCATAGTTACCGAAAGCAACTACAAGTTTATTAGACGGAATATTCAGTTCTTTTAACGTATGTTGGAACCATTTATTTGAAGCAATTGGGCCTGGTTCCCCCGCTCCATAATGCTCATCGTACATCATTACAATCATTCGATCTATTATTTTTGCTAATGCACCATAATCAAAAGCCTTATCATTAGCTGGAACATCTTGTGTAACGAGCAAATCATGTTTATGAAAGACCGTAGTAAGTTCTTTCATAAAATTTGTTAAGTTTTCTCTATCACTTTCAGGTACGGCCTCAAAGTCAATATTAATACCTGAAAACTGATTCTTTTCAACTTGTTTTACTAAATCATTAATAAATTTCGTCTTCACATCATTCGGCGAATTCAATAACTTATGAATAAGCTCACTATCAGGTCCAGAAGCTTTTTCTGTATAGTTAGTAAGTAACGGCATAATTTTCACACGATTTTTTTGCGCTAGTTTTACAATCTCTGGTTTTATCTCACTTCTAATCGTTAAATCTTCTTTTAAATGATACCATTCTGGTACTAACGTCGTTAATGAATCAATATTTTCTTTTAAAGACGCTGTACTATTTTCATCCCAATTTACATAAAAACCATACACTTCTTTAGGTTGTTTACTATCGTTCGTCGGATTTACCAAATTTTTATTATCCTTCATTTCGGTACTTGGTTTGACTTCTTCCTTCTTTAACTGCTCGTCACTAAGCTTTTGATTAATTGGTACAAGTTTCGTATCTTGTTTTACAGTAGGATTCATATTTGGAATTTCTGGTGTTGTAAAAATACTTTGAAAGAAAAAATAAAATACAATACTTACGCTAACTATTGAGATACATAGAAACGAGATAAAAGCTATGTTTCTCCTTCCTTTCGGATCATAAAAAATAGGTTTTGATTTATCTTTCTCTTGTTGAATGTTTTTCTCCATTATATTCCTCACATACTCCTTCTTAATAGAACTATAGAATAATAAAGTGCAACTTTAATTAGCCCTCACCAATTGGGCATTTATAAGCAGCCCAACTCCCACCTAACTTCTTTGCCCCAGCCAAATTTTGAGATGGGAGTTTTACTGCCCGCAATAGCGAGATAACTCCTTTTCGCTTTAAAATGAATCTCCCACTTCCATATTTCTATTAATTCTTCTTTTCATTCCCTTGCTGGTGCCCTCTATTCTCTTGTTGAGACCCCCTACCATTGTTCCCTTGCCCGTTTCCAACATTCTCTTTCTGGGATCCTCTTCCATTGTTACCTTGCTCATTTCATTATTCCCCTGTTGGGATCCTCTTCCATTGTTACCTTGCTCATTCTCATTATTTCCTTGTTGGGATCCTCTATTTTCTTGCTGAGATCCTCTTCCGTTATTTCCTTGCTGTTGTCCATTATTTTCTTTTATTTGCCTAGATGGCTGTTCCTCTGTTTTCTTTTGTTCTTGATGTTCTGGCTTCTCATATTTTTTGTCTTTTACAGAAGACAAATCTGGTGATACATAAGGAGATGACTCCGGCTGTGATTGCACTTCTTCTTCGTTTTCCACCGGATTAGACGGCGTGGCAGGAGGCGTAAGCGGTTTATTCTTCTCATTCTCTTGCTTTATATAAACCCCTGTCCCAATTCCTGCTTTCTTGGCATTCTCGCGTACTTGCATCGTACTGGTTTGATATACGACTGTAACATGTTTTATCGCATACTCTTTCTTTAATTCCTGCATAGCCTTTTCCAACTGTGGTTCAAGCAACTTGTCCTTTGCAACAGCTGTTAACATAACTTCCTTATCATTCGTTAAGTACTTATCTTCTTGACTCAGCTTTATAATAGTACGTATTACGTCTTGCACATGTTTATTTTCCCATTGCTTCATTTCTTTTAAAATACGCCTTCCATCATCATTACAAGCTCGCAAATCTATAACACGAAGATCCTTCGTTACGCTCGCCTCTAAACTTGGATTTATATCAACTGAAACATAAGCAAAAGCTTTTTCTTCCGGTTGGTTGTAGAAAAACAGAAACACACATAGACAACAAGTAACAAGTATTGATGCAGGCTTTAAAAAAGGAGGCATTGTAAAACGCGGTGACCTTTGTTCTTCTTCATCAAACGAGATTTCCTCCCCAACCATGTAAGAGTGCGCTTTTCTTTTAAACGTAATAAACTCTCCATTTGGAGTTAATACAACTACGTTATGTTTTTTTATATCCATTACAATTCCTTTATTCATCATTCTTCCCCCCTCTTATGTAATCAAGAATATATGTATAGTTGTTTGCAAAGATAATACACATTGCAATAATGTATTTTCTATGTCGCTCCAACGTTTTACGACTTACCCTAACACGCGGTTCAATATGTTTAAGCGGTAATTTTTTCTTTCGGAACAGCTCTTCCATCATTTCCTCTTCTTTTATAATAATCTTCACAATCTCTATTAAGTGTTCACGCGTATCACGATGCTTAGGAGATTCTTTAGCAAGCTCTGAAAATGTGATTTTAAACTCAGCTAACACAGTTTGAAAATGAAGAATTTCCTCCTTACGGTTACTATTTTCCATCTCTTTCATATACTCCGTAAGTGATACTTGCATTTCTAACATTTCCTCTTGCTCATCTTCTTTTAAAAAGACAAGGTTATGCTTTGACTCCTTGCGTATATAGTCAATTACATCTCTTTTTATAAGAAGATCAGCAAACGCTAGAAAAGATTTCCCCTTTTTATATGAATACTTTTCTATTGCTTCATTAAATGCAAACAATCCAATACTATATTCATCATCCTGTTCTGTAATATATCGGCGGCAGACAGACGAGATTGATTTTCTAATAAACGGCTGATACTGCACGATAAAAGCTTCTTTATCTTCCTCGTTATTTTGTATGTTATATACGATATCTTCTATTTTTGGTTTTCTTAAGATCTTCATTACTAAACTCAACACTTGTAATCTCCCAGCCTCCTTCACATAGCAAAATGGTCACTAAACAAGTGATCATTCAACCACATTTTGTTAGTACTTTTCTTTGAGCTTGTCTTCTTGCTCATATTTTTCAAAAACGACTTTCCTCATCGTTTTCTTAATGATTATTCTGTTCTGTTTATATAAAAGTTAAATCTGCATTTTCATTTCTTATATTTTTTGCTTGCCCTTTTTCTATTTTATCTGCAATCTTTAAATAACTCTTCTCTATATTTCTGGTAATTTCAGCCTTTTCTTTCGGCTTCCTCAATTAATCTAGCAATTTTATTAACACTTCAATATTCTCTCATAATCATTTTTCTTCTCTATACATATTCGGAGGAATACAAAGTTTTATGGGGGTCAAAAAATATTTTTATAAAAAAATAAAAACCATTGATTTGAAAAAAGGCTAATCAATGGTTTTCTTATAATATCTATTAAATTAAGTTGGACTTTCATTATATGTAAGAATATCTACTGTTCTCACTATTTCCTACCGATTTTCTCTATTGTTACCTTTCTTGATTACCATAATATGTCTTATCTGCATATTTTTGATTATCTCCTTTTAGATAAGCTAATATTACTTTTGGATTTTTAAGTAAGTCCCAGTCTCCATATATATCAAATTTTCTTCACGAAGTGCGTTTTTTCGACGTACAAAAGGAATTACATAACTCATTAGTTGACTATCTAATGAGTTATCAATATCCGTTTCTAGTTTTTTAACTCTGTAACAGATGCAAGGCTAACTTCTTACAATATGAAACTAAGGCAATTGTTTAACATATGTATCGCTATGACATATGCAAGGGATCTTTTAGAAATTAGATAAGCAATAGTAAGTATCACCGCGCCTGGTAAATAAATGGCATAATCCGAAAGCTGGTTCGTATGAAGGAATGTAAAGATTAGAATCGAAATGATAGATGCAATAGCAGTACCAATATAATGTGAAAAGCGATTTATTAAAATATAACGAAACACAATTTCTTCAAGTATTGGACCCAGAATACCAAATACAAGCAATGTAAATATAAGAGGTACCTCCCCACCCCTTTCAAGGAGCTGTTCTTGATTCTCTGGCTGACCAGTTGCTAGAAAATGCATAATAGAATTTTCAATAATCATCATAAGTAAAACCACCATAGGAATACTCACTATTTTCAAAATTGTTTTCTCTTTAAAATAAGTAAAACTTTGAATGATTTCTTTCCTAAAGAAAATTATTCCTATAATAGCAGATACAGTAAAACCGATGGCACTAAGAAGAAATTCTGATTCAACTAAATTGACATTAGTTAAAAGTGATATGCCAAATAATATGAACAAGCCAATTTGAAATGGTACAAACAGTGTAAAGATTACTAACATAATAAGTTCTTTTTTATTCATTTTTATAAAGTTCATTTTATTATCCTCCTAATTAAATTACCTACAATCTTTGATTTTTCTTTCTGCATAAAGTTCTCCTTCCAAAATATATTCATACAAGTTAACAGACCGAACGGTCCGGTCCGGAATATAATGATACTATAAGTTTCTAGTTTTTTAAACCCTTTTTACAAATGATTAACAAAATAGAAAAAAGCAAATATATTTATAACTCGGTTTCTTATTTACAATCACATTCCAGTACTCATTAATTATTTCTTTTATAGAATGAAGTGATCAGGCTTTTATCCACAAGAACTGCGAGAGATATTATTATATAAGAAGTAAAAGTGGGAGTAGTTCAAACACTTTAGCTAAACATATTGATGAAGATTATATATAATACTCATATGTCTATGCACTCAAATTAACTATATATTTTTACATCTTCTACGATTTTAGGTAAAATTAGTTTTCTAACATGAATAAATTAAACAATTGATCATGTTATTTTTGACAGAAAATTCATTTAAAAATTATAAATAATACAATTTGATTAACCTCTGTTCAAACTGTACTATTTGAGGTTTCCGTAAGATAGGAATTGATACTATATTTTTGCTTCACACTTATTTATACTTACAAAAAAATAGAGGATAAACATTACCTGGAATATTAAGCTCGGTTTTATTAGGAGGACTACAAAGCATGACTAAAGTTGATACGGTAAAGGAAAAAATTATTGAAACATCTTTATATTTATTTAATACTAATGGGATAACTCGCACATCCATCCAGGATATAATGACAGCTACTGAACTACCTAAAGGATCTATTTATCGTAGATTCAAAAATAAAGAAGAAATTGTCCTTGCTGCCTACGACAAAAGTGGTGAGATTATGTGGAGTCATTTTCATAAAGCAATGGAAAATAAAAAGACAGCAATCGATAAAATCCTTGCAATTTTCCTTGTATATCAAGATGCAGCTAATAATCCTCCTATTGCTGGAGGCTGTCCATTGCTTAATAGCGCAATTGAAAGTACTGGAGTATTCCCAGAATTACAAACAGCAGCAGCAAAAGGTTATGATGATACAGTAATGTTAATGGCTTCTCTCATAAAAGAAGGAATAGAGAAACAAGAGCTTAAAGAAGATATAGACATTATATCGCTCGCTTCTTTTCTTGCATCTTCAATGGAGGGCGCTATTATGGCAAGTCGAGTATCTAACGATAATGTACACCATCAGTATTTTATAGAACAAATAAAACATCATCTTTTCTCTTATTCTAAATAAGTGAGAACTTGCATTGCTTTCATTCAATTTTTATAGACTTAAACTGAATAAACCCCTCTCATAAAAAGTATTTACTGCTTATAAGAGGGGGATTAGTTTTTAGCAAATGTAGCTTTTGGGATGCTGTATATTATGCATACTACCAATCTCCTTTTCACATACCTCTCCTTTTTATTTAAAAGAATATCCACTTTGGTTTCTCCGTTTAAAGAATTACCTAGTTCCCTTTTCCTATAGATAGACAAAATATTGGGCACTAAATGAACTGTCCCTGAAGTAAGGTTCTAAAAATATTCTATCCATAGAGCTACTACAGCAACTACTAACAAAGCAAAACAAAATGTGATATTTCGAATCCACTTTTGTATATCATCAAAATACTTTTCTATAAATGCAGTGTAAATAGAAAGCATAAGAAGTAGCACAATGAAAGTAAAGGATCCAAATTTACCGTTAAATTTTTCATTAGTAAATGTACTTACATGAAGGAATAGAAAAACCAACGTTACTATGAACAGCTCAAATATCCTTTTTTTATTCAAATCACCACCTTACATTAATTTCCTTTTATTCCATTTTACCAAAACATAATGTGTAGCAGCATATGAATATTATATTCATATCAAAAGGGCTAACAATGCAATATTGTTAGCCTCTACTTTCCATATTCGTACCTTTTATCACTTTACTTCCTAACAACTGGAATCCACATTTCACCACATACTAAGCCATCTCTCTGCCCCATCTCAACTGTTGTATTTGGCCCACCAACATAAGCAAAATCTGTTGCTTCTCGTAAAGCTTGACCGAAGGCGATACCAGTCAGCTTATTGCTTAGCTCTTCGGCCGTTTTATCTTCCCCTTTCACTACTAAGTATTCTCCCTTCGGAAACTGTATCACTCTAGATTCTTCTTCTATTTGTGCCTCTGTCATAACACCAGCATAATACATCATCTTGTTATTCACCGCTTCACTCACAGAAAAAATGTATTCGTTTGTAGCTAAAGCTTTTAAAGCGTCCAATCTTCCATCTTGTTTAACAGCTGACCAAAAGTCTTCCTTTTCTTTATTTATTCCAGCAAAGTCTGTATAGTCACTCTCAATTTCAGTTCCAATACCTAACACAATAAAGCTATTTTTTTCTTCAATCGTATAATTTTTCATATTCAAAACCTTCCTTCTTTTAAATTGAATCAAATGATTTATCTTTTCATTTGATAAGTTTATAATATCTTTAAATCATGTCAAAAAATGATACTGTTTAGGAGACTCCAATGAAAAAAGTTGAACGGATTAATACAATTATGCGGTATATCAATAATCGCTCCCACTTTACAATTACTGAAATCATACGAGAATTTAACATATCACGATCGACAGCTATTAGAGACATAAGAGAAATTGAAACTATGGGCATGCCACTTGTCGCTGAAGTTGGAAGAACTGGTGGATATTTTGTTATGCATAACTCTATCCTGCCCGTTGTTCGCTTTACTGATAATGAAGTCAAAGCTCTTTTTATTGCCTTTATGGCTACAAGAAATCAACAACTTCCCTATCTAAAGAGTCGCCAATCTTTAGCCGAAAAACTACTAGGACTCATTTCTGAAACTCAACAAGATGACCTTGTTCTTTTAAATCAACTCTTACTTTTTGAAGGGACTAACCCCCATAATCCCGATCTACTTGAGCTTTCTGACCTCCCCCATCCGATGTTAGAAAAACTCATTCAAATCCTTCTATTGGATAGACATTTATTGATTACTGTCAAAGAAGAAAAAATCAAGTCTTATCCAATTTACCTATTACACCTTTATCAAGAAAAAAGTCATTGGATTATTGAAGGATTTGACTTAAAAGAAGAAAAGAAGATGATGTTTCCTGTCGATGACCTCATCAATATCGAACCGTACACAACGAAAAAGAGGTTAAATAAGAAAAAGATTTTAGAAAAACTCAGTAAGAAGGACGAAGCAATTAACCTTGTACTTGAACTTGGTCCAAAAGCGATTGCCCAGTACAAAAAATACCATCCTTTCAAAGTTTCTATATCTTATACAAATCCTTACCAATCTACAGCTATTTTAAAAACATTTATCGATGTTCACAATTCCGATGAATTGACAGAGATGACAAATTGGCTACTTTTCTTAGGGAAAGATATTACAATCAAGGAAATGCCTGAAGAAGTATTAAACGATTTCCAAGTGAGGTTATGTTTATATTCACCATAAGCAGCGATCGGTTGCACCTGAAAATATTGAATTTAATTCGTTACCAGTTGTCCATATTTTTAAGTTCCTAGGGAAAACATTGTATTTGCTATCAAAGCTAAACGAAGCTTCTAAGAATAATACAATAAAAAGGTGTGAACTAGCTTTTAGTTCACACCTTTTTATATTAGAGTTTACTATACATACATTAAATTGCTTGTTTAAGATTTAAATGTGGATTTGGTCCATACTTATTCTCACCTTCGTCACTTTCAATGATACAAAACACAAGTAGAACCGCTCCTCCAAATGGTACCAAATTTAATAGCTGCCACCATCCTGTTTTTCCACTATCATGTAATCGACGAGCTTCCACTGCCAGAGTAGGAACGATAAAAATTGCTATATATAGCAAAGTAATATTGGCTCTTAAATAGAAGACAGACGGAGAATATGAGGCAAAATATATTAATGACCAAAACGTAACCTTATTAACTAAAGTAAAAATCCAGTACTCTTTTCTCGTTGCTCTCCCACTAAATTTCGCATAGTTTTTGAGAGCATATAAATACCATTTCATTTGAATCTCTCCCTTTTCCATCCCCTAAACAATTAATTTATACATTATATACCTTATAAGTATAAATATAACATATCACAACTGTAACCTCTATATTTATATAGAATATTCTGTTTATTTTTAAGTTATTTTAGTTCCGCGTTACATACCATATTTCATGGCATTTGTATTCAATTCATTATTCTCCTATTTACTTTAAAACTATTACAATTAAGCGCAGTATGAATGTATTATTAAAGCACGGAAAATCTTCCCGTACTTTTTCTAAAACGTATATAATTTCGGATGATTTAATTCACTTACCCTAACTGACGTTTAAATACTTTACTAGCAAAAAAGTACGAGATAATCATGATCCCTACGCACCAAGCAAGTGCAATCCAAATATCGTTGCCAACAGTCCCTTCATATAAGAGGGCACGAATCGCATTCACAATTGAAGTTACAGGCTGATTCTCTGCAAATGCACGAACAATTTTTGGCATCGTTTCAGTAGGTACAAATGCTGAACTAATAAATGGTAGAAAAATTAGTGGGTACGAGTACGCTGTCGCTCCCTCCATTGACTTCGCTTTCAACCCTGGAATGATAGCTAGCCATGTGAGCGCTAGCGTAAACGTTCCTAGTATTCCAATTACTGCAAGCCATTCTAGCATACTAGCACTGGAACGGAAGCCCATTAAGAGCGCAACAAGAATAACCACTACGATAGTAAGAACATTAGCAACAAGAGAGGTTAAAACGTGAGCCCACAATATCGATGAGCGCTTAATTGGCATCGTAATAAAACGTGCCATTAGCCCACTCTTTACATCCGTAAATAATCGCACAGAAGTGTAAGCCACACCGGATGCGATAGCCATTAGCAAAATTCCCGGCAATAAATAATTGACATAGTTATCCGTTCCTGTCTTTATAGCCCCGCCAAATACGTAAACAAACAATAGCATCATCATAATTGGTGTAATCGCTACTGTAATAATTGTATCCGGACTACGCATAATATTACGCATTAAGCGCCCTAGTAATACCCCTGTTTTGCTTTTCATTTACATCTCCCCCTTTTTACCAATAATCGCAAGGAAAATTTCTTCCAATGTCGGCTGCTTCTCGATATACTCCACTTTTGCTGGCGAGAACATCTCTTTTAGTTCAGTAAGAGTACCTGTCGTAATAATTTTTCCGCCATGCAAAATAGCGATACGGTCTGCCAGTTGTTCTGCTTCCTCTAAATACTGGGTTGTTAGCAAGATGGTTGTGCCTCCACCAGCAAGTTCCTTGACTGTATCCCACACTTCGATCCGCGCTTCAGGATCAAGTCCAGTCGTTGGTTCGTCAAGAAAAATAACTGCTGGCGCCCCAATCAAACTCATCGCGATATCAAGCCGGCGCTTCATCCCGCCTGAATACTGATCTGCCCTCTGATTAGCCGCATCCGTCAGGCTGAATCTTCCAAGCAAATTGTCAGCGATTTGAACAGGATTGGAGACACCACGTAACTTGGCAATCATGATCAAGTTTTCCCTCCCGGTAAGCATGCCGTCTAAAGCTGCGAACTGCCCTGTCAAACTGATGCTTTGACGAACATGATCTGGTTGACGTTCGATATTAAATCCACAAATACTTACTTCACCATCATCCTGTTTCATTAGCGTCGAAAGGATATTGACCGTTGTCGTTTTCCCCGCTCCATTTGAGCCTAGCAGCGCGAAAATTTCGCCACGCTGCACTTCAAAATCCACTCCCTTTAAGACTTCTTTATCTTTAAAAGATTTTTTTAATCCTTTTACAGAAACAGCTGCATTACTCATACTTTTTCCCCCTTTATCAAAATAGATTACCTATACCCTCTATTTAGTATCACTGATAATCTGTAATACTTAGTAGTGATTTAAAAATATAACTGAATAGCGATGGTGGCAATTCACATTTGTAACCAGCTAATCAGTTGGTATTCCTAATTGTATTTATTTTTTTCTCAACTTCTTCATAATACTTTCATTCAAATCTTCACGATACTTGGAAACATACGTTTTAGCGTTTGCCACTAGTTCGTCAGCAAAAGATGCTACGTCTTCCCCAGTAATGTCAAGCACTTGTCTGCCTTCTGCTGCACCAGCTTCAAACAAATCGATTAATTCATACTGTATGTGCAGCATATCCATACCGTTTCCGGTCGAAAAATTCCACATGTAGTTTTGAATTTTCTTAAACACAAATTGATAGTCCTCGGGTAGTGCTGCAACACGTGCCATCATCATTCTGTACTCTTTTTTATCACCAATTAATTTTTTGAATATTTCCAACATCTTATTTTCCTCCTTTTTTATAAAACAGAACAAGAAACTCTCCAAATATGAGCCGGAACATTTTATATTATGAGGCTAGTTTGACTTCAAGACGTTAATTTTTGAAGATACAAAATCCCATTTTTTCCAAAACAATTCAAGTTCCTGACGGCCTGCTTCATTTAATGAATAAAACTTACGAGGCGGCCCCATATCTGATGGTTTCTTTTCAATATTCACAAGCTTTTTCTTTTCTAATCGTACGAGGATAGTATAAACCGTCCCTTCTACGACTTCGGTAAACCCAAGATCATTCAGGTGGCGGGTAATCTCATAGCCGTACGTTTCACGGCGGCTGATGATTTCCAGTACACACCCTTCCAGTGAACCTTTCAACATTTCAGTTAAATTTTCCATATCCTGATCCTCCTTTACCCCCTATTCTGTCTGACTTATATTCAGTATCACAGAGTACTAAGGCGAATTTTTACTGAATAGCTTTTGAGTAAAACTACACTATTCAGTATTACTTATTACAACTACATTGTATGACCAAGTAGTTGTGAATGTCAACTGATTTTCAAAATTTTTCTAAAAACCGCTATTACCTATCGTTTGCTGAAAATATTTTGAGAAACAGCACTACTCAGTATTACCTATTACAAGTACATTGTATGACTGAGTAGTTGTAAATGTCAACTCGATTTTTATATTTTTCTAAAATCAACTATTACCCATCCCGCTAAGAAAAGAAAATACCCCAAAACAAAAATTCTACATTTTTATTTTGGGGCGCTATAGGCTAGTTCTTCTTCTTAATAAGACAGATCATCCTTTTGTTACGATAACATCATTTCCATATCTTCCGCTGCATTTGTAATCAGTTTCAAACCGAATGTTTCTTGTAATACATCAAGCACGCCAGGTGAAATAAATTCAGGCGCCTTTGGACCGATGCGAATATCTTGAATGCCGAGACTAAATAGTCCAAGTAAAATGGCAACCGCTTTTTGTTCAAACCATGAAAGGACAATACTAACTGGCAGTTCGTTCACTTCGCATTGAAAAGCACCTGCTAAAGCGGCTGCTATTTTCACTGTAGAAATTGAATTATTACATTGCCCTAAATCAATGTAACGCGGAATCTCTGTACCAGGTACAACACCGTACTCTACATCATTAAAGCGGAATTTTCCGCAAGAAGTCGTTAAAATAACCGTTTCTGGCGGAAGTGACGTTGCTAATTCACGATAATATTCCCCGCCTTTTCCTGGTGCATCACAACCTGCGATGACAAAGAAACGCTTAATCTTCCCTTCTTTTACTGCCTCAATAATTTCTGGGGCCAATGATAATACTGTATTATGATGAAACCCTGTTACTAACTGTTCATCCGACTCCATATGTACTTCTGGAAGTTCTAGCGCTTTTTGAATCAACGGCGTGAAATCATCATTTTCAATTTTTTGTACACCTTCTAAACCTGCAATATCATATGAAAAGAATCGATCAGAATATGATCCTTTAATTGGCATAACACAATTCGTTGTCGCTAATATGGCACCTGTAAATTTTTCGAACAGACGTCGTTGATCGTACCATGCCTTACCGATGTTTCCTTTTAAATGTTTATATTTTTTCAGCTGCGGATACCCGTGTGCTGGCAACATTTCAGAGTGCGTATAAATATTAATTTCTTTTCCTTCTGTTTGTTTTAATAATTCTTCTAACGCAAATAAATTATGACCAGTAACTACAATTGCTTTACCTTCTACATGGTTTTGTGTAATTTGAACAGGCTCTGGAACACCAAAGTGATTCGTATGCGCCTCATCTAACAACTCCATTACTCGTAAAGCTGATTTCCCTACTTTCATAGCCATATCAATATGTTCTTGTTCATTAAAGTTAGAATTGGTTAATGTCATATACAGTGCTTCTTGCGTTGTAGCATCTACAAAATCATCAGTATACCCTAGCTGAGCAGCATGCGTACGATAAGCCGCAATTCCTTTTAATCCAAACACAATCGTATCTTGTAAACTTGCAATTGTTTCATTTTTACCGCAAACACCGATTACTTTACATCCGCCTGTTGGCGTTTGTTCACATTGATAACAAAACATTATCATCCCACCCTCTCCCAATCATTCCTTACAAACTAAGCATAATATCTGGTGAGATGAAAGGATGTGATATCAATCACAATAATATAGATAAATTTGTGACAGTTCATATTGTTGACATAATATTTTTATTGACTCTAAAAACATTACTGAAAAATGTACATCTTTGTTGGTACTTTCAAATAGCTAGTTAATAGATTTAAAGAACTATTAGCAACTAGCAATTTTTTTGATTAAAAATTCTATGGGAAAGTCCTTCATTTACAATACATTTACATTATCTTAACATTGTTTACATTATTTATATGATATATTTATATAGAAACTACTTAATAAATTTCATGTACATTGTTATCTTTATAATCTCTGATTTAATTAACAAGAGATTATGTTATATTTTCATATCAGGGGTGAATGAGGATGACTGAAACTTTAAAAACACTTATAATGCTTGATGCTACTTACGTTGTTATAGCAATTATGACGGTACTGGTATTTGTATACTTGGAATTAAAATCTCAGTAACGTATGCAGGCTTCGCATTTAAATATAGTTAGAAGAAAGCGAGGAGAAATTTGTTTCTCCTCGTTTTTTTATTCCCACTGTTTCTTATTTCAACAAATCCAATGTATGTAAAAGTAAACCTCTATCCCCAACTTCTCCATGACCAGGAACTACTGAATTGATAGTTCCATATCGCTTCAGCACATTCTCAATCGATGTAGACCATTCATTTACGTAAGCATCAGCAACGTTTCCTAAATCTTTCGCGGACGCAGATTTCACTAAACAGCCTCCAGCTAAAATGTTGTATTGCGGTAACCATACGACAATATTATCTTCTGTATGTCCTTTCCCTGGATAAAACGTTTCTACTTTCATATTTCCAAACTTCAAATTTGTAACGGTTTGTAAATCTCCAAGCGGTTTCTCATATCCATTTTTCTTTGCTAGTTCTGCAGTCAATACTGTACTATGCGCTTTAATGCCTCTTTCTTTCAATGTTTTTATTCCGCCAATTCGATCAGCGTGCGCATGTGTAATAATGACATCCGTTACCCGTTTCTTAAATTTCTTTTCTACCATCTCTATTAATTCCTTCGTTAACTTATCATCCCAAGAAGAATCAACAAGCACTAACCCTTTAGAAGTAATAAGAACTAGCCCGTTCGAAGGAACTGCTTCTCCGTTAAAATAACCTAACTCCGTATGAACCCATACATGCTTGTTTAACTGAGAAATTGAAATAGTTCCTGTCTCATTTTTTATTATTTTTTGCTCTAGCTTTTGTTCCGCTTTCACAGAAGAAACAGCACTAACAAATTGAGTTGTTCCTAGCAAACTAACACATACCCCTACTTTTAATAATGTATTCTTTTTCATTTTCTCCACCCTTTCTTTCAAACGAAATAGTTATTACCTATAATAGACAATTCACCTTAACAGTTTGTTCCATCTTTTCTTACATATTTTTCATCTCATTAATAAAAAGCGTACAAAATTTTGTACGCTTTTTAACTTTCCTTTTACCATTCACGTTTTTTATTAATCCTCATTTTTTCTTCAAATGCCTTCTCTAAATCAATTTCTAACTTGTTTGCTAAATCACATACATTCCAAATGACATCAAACATTTCTAAACCAATCTCTCTTTTCGAATCTTGTATTTTATCACGCTTTAATATAATTTCCGCTAATTCACCCAATTCCGCCATCGTATACATTGTACGCTCTTCAATGGTTGTATCTTGAAATCCTTTTTCTTTACTGAAATTTGATACATATCTCTGGAATTCTACAATATTCATACTTAATCCCCCTTCATGATAAATACTCCGTTTTTCTATTACACTTATATTTTGTTAAATTATAACATTCATACTATAATTTATTTATAACCCTTTAACGGAGGTGTTTTCAATGACTCTCTTCGCTTCCCCATCATTATTCATATTAGCAATCATTTCATTTGCATTAGCTTATTTCATCGGAGTAAAACAATACACTTGGCTCTTATCAGGATTCAACGAACGCCGTGTGCCAGATAAAGGTAAGTTATCACAAATAGTTGGTCTTTATAATTTAACTGCCGGTGTTATTGCCACAATTGGTAGTGTCTTCACTACTCCTAATGCCAAAATCTTATTTCCTATCATTATAATTGGACACGTTATAATAGCTGCCTATGTAAATACACGTATGGTTCAATAAAAAAAGACCATCCAATTGGATGATCTTTTTTATAATTTATCGACATATTGCTTCGCTTCTAATAATGAAAAACCAAAAGCCTCTCTTACTCTCTTAACTGCTGTAACTGTTTTTCCTTCTTCCATAAGCTGACGCAACTCTTTATTAATTTCAGGTTCTCTATCTATAATTCCCATTTCTTTCGAAATTAGCTGTAATCTATCTTCCATCCTCTTTAAACGTGCATCCGTTTTCTTTTCGATTCTATTTAATTTTTCAACGATATAAATAAACCCAAAGACCGCTATCGGTATGATCATCCAAAATTCCATGACTATTCCCCCTCATTAGCTTTCATTTGTTTTATTTCACCAACTTATGTAAATTTTACCATGAAACACATTTAATGTATAATAGTAATATACAACACTGTTGATAAAACCTTTTATTTTAAGGGGGCACTTTATGAAAAGATTTTTTAAGACGTTACTACAATTTGTAGTACTTTCAATTGCACTACATTTATTATTTGATATCGTTGGCTGGCTTGTTTTCAATGCGCCAATTCAAAACAAAGAAATGAGTATTTCCTCTATAACAGCTTTCTGGCTAATGTACATGTACCGAGACAAATTTTTTAAAACATTCACTTCGAATTAACTAAAAAAACTTCATCGATAAAAGATGAAGTTTTTTCTTTTTCTCTTATTCTCTCTATTTACTACTGTATAATAGAACTAACATTCTATCTTTTAGAAGGAAGGAGTCACTATGAACTTAAAAAGTAACAATATATATGAGAAAATGAGCCAATATTCCGTTGCAGGGTTAAGTCTTACCGTTATACGTGACGGCAAACTAGACGAAGCGATTGCTTTTGGAACACTTGAATCTGGAACAACTAGAACTGTCACTACGAATTCTATATTCAATTCTTGTTCAATTAGTAAATTCATTACTACAATGCTCATACTCACGTTATCAGATCAAGAAATCGTGCATTTAGACGAAGACGTAAATAATACACTCTCATCTTGGAACATACATACCAATCTATTTACCTCACAGAAAAAAGTTACGTTACGAAATTTATTAAGCCATCAATCTGGAATTATTGATCCTCCTAATAGTTTTGAACATTATACACTTGCACAAAGGCGACCAAAAATGGCTGAGCTACTTGCTGGTAAAACATCATATTGCTCCGTACCTATTGAAGTGACTTATAAGCCAGAAAGTGAATTTCACTACTCTGATGCAAACTTTTGTATTATTGAACTACTACTTGAAGATATAACAGGAAAATCATTCAACCTTTTACTTGAAGAATATATTTTTCAGCCACTCCAACTGAAAAATAGCATGCTATTCTCTACTAAAGATATAAATAAAATGGAGGCCTTTGCTTGTGGGCATAATAAAGATAGCACCGTTACAAATGAGAAGTATCCATTTTATCCATTCGCAGCCGCTTCAGGTATTTGGACAACACCAACAGACTTATCAACTTTAGTAATTGAAATCATTCATTCCTTACAAGGAAAGGGCAAACTAAAACTTTCTCAAAAATTAGTACAAGATATGATTTCTCCTCAAGGTTGCTCAAAATGGACTGGATTAGGTGTGTTTCTAGATGATTCGAATAAAGACTTACAAATGTATTCACTTGGATGGGGCGTTGGATTTCAATGTATGATGATATGCTATCCATACCGAGGTAATGGTGCTGTTATAATGACGAACGCTGACTTAGGCGTTCATCAAATGGAAGGGATTATTGGTGACGTGTTAAAAACGTTATCCTTTTAACGAAAAGAAAGAAGCTGTTCCTTCCAGCTTCTTTCTTTATATTACATTTTTCGCAACAATTTTTATATGTTCTGGTGCGATAATCTCCGTTATACTTTCTTGAAAATCTTCCTGCAACATTTCTTCAATATGTTCTAGCTGCACTTCAACATGTGTGCATTCTAAATTATGTA
This sequence comes from Bacillus sp. EE-W1, assembly GCF_009760835.1. NCBI lineage: Bacteria > Bacillati > Bacillota > Bacilli > Caryophanales > Bacillaceae > Bacillus > Bacillus sp. EE-W1. Next base: position 276,908 of record NZ_WIPE01000069.1, read on the forward strand.
TATTTAAAAGTGCATAATGATCTTTTTTCTTAATTACTAAATATTGATTTTCCTCTGTTACAAGTATAGAACCTAATCGTACTCCTAGTAGGCGTTGATCATCAAACTTCATAACAATCCCCCCTTCCTAAATATGTAATAAAATAACATTTTATGTAATCTATTCTTTATAAACTATATCATAATTTATTAAAATATAAATATCATATTTCTTTTTACTAAAAACCCCTATTCTTTTATATATTTCGATACAAAAAACTTTCTCAACATAAAATTAGAATTTTCAGTTTTTATTCTTATGAAAATCTATTATAATAAAGTTAATAAATGTTTGACCTCTCCTAATTCATGTACATATGGATGATCAGTAGTCGCTGCTACTGATCTATTTTTTTGATTTCAGAAAGTAAATATGATGCATCCTTTCCTACACCACAAATAAGTGCAGATCCTCTTTGAGATTGCCACGGCAAACCGATATAATATAATCCTCTCACGGGACTTATTCCCTTTACATGATTAGGAAATCCATTCTCATTCACTGCCTTTTCTAGTTCAATCCATTTATAGTTCTGAATAAAACCAGTTGACCATATAATGCTTTCTGCACTATACGTGCCACCATTTTGAAACATAATATTATTTTCTGATGCACTAACCACTTTTTCCTCTAGTTTAATTGCTCCATTACGAATAAGTTCTTTGCCTTCAAAACCAAAAATAGGATCCTTTCTCTTCTGAAACCATTTTCCCCTCTTAGTATTTACTTCGGCGTACAATAAACCCAATTTTTCTAACCAATAAAAAATGCTTTTTCTAAAAAGACGTAACGGTAAAAATGTTAAAGGATGACTGATAGACATTGTAACTTCATGAGTTTTTGCAAGTTCTACTGCAATTTGCATTCCTGAATTCCCGCCACCTACTACTAGTACATTCCCCTTAGGAATTTGTGATGGTGATTTATATTGTGATGAATGTATTTGAAAAACATGTGATAAAAGATGTTGTGAAAATGAGGGGATGTATGGTTGCTGAAAACCACCTGTTGCGATAACAACCTTTTTTGCTTGTAAAATTTCTGTAGGAGTATGTAATTTGAATATCTCTTTTTCTTTCTTTATTTTTAAAACTTCGGTTTGCAATTGGACCGGTAATTTAAAGTACCTTGCATATTCTTCTAAATACGTTGCCATTTCATCTTTACACGGAAATCCCTTTCCTTCTCCTTTTACTATCATACCTGGTAAACTACTATATTCCCTCGGTGTAAAGAGTTGCAAAGAATCATATCTGTTTCTCCATGAATCCCCAATTCGGTTTCCTGCCTCAAGTAATAAAAAATTATAACCTTCTTGCTTCAAGTAATATCCCATTGTTAATCCAGCTTGACCAGCTCCAACGATAATTGCATCTAACATTTTTTTCCTCCTTCCCAAAACGTATGAACATATACTCATTCGTTCATATGTTTTATGATACGATTTATTTATCAATAATTCAATTTGTTTAACAAAATGAAAAAGAGTAGTTCACTACTTTATGAACTACTCTTCATTCCATTCATTTAACACGTAATTACACTACTCAATTTAGGAAAACTTGTATATGAACCCCTTCCATTTCTACAATTTTTCCTCATAAAATATAATTCTATTTGAAAACGGATCAATCACAGTTAATTCCATCGTATCCCACGGTGTGCTCTCTATATCAGGTTTTGAATAAGCATAATCCTTACTTGATAAAATAGCATAATAACTTTTTAAATCCTCTATTTTCACCCGAATCGCACCGCCTGGCGAAGCATCCCCATGATGTTCTGATAAATGTATTACAGCATCATGTAACGAAATTTGCATATATAATGGCATATGTTCCTCATACCGATGTTCCCAATCCATTTTAAACCCTAAAAAATCTATGTAAAATAGCTTTGCTTTTTCAACATCAAAAATTCTAAATATAGGTGTAATCATTCTAATCTCCTCCTATTTATAAACATCTGCCGCCAATTCCCTCAAAACATCCAAGTTTACTACTTCAAAGCAACCATTGTTCTTTTTTATAATCTCTTTATCACAAAAAATATTTAATGTACGTAATAGGTGTCGATAACTCGTTCCTAACAATTCAGCTGTTTCCGTTAAATTCCCACTAAACACAATTCTATTTCCATGCTGCACCGCTCGTTCCCCTGCTGCTAACATGTAACTCGCAAGTCTATTTTCAAGTGGATATAGTAAATTAATTGTACTATTTTTTGAAAGTCGATTTAACTTATGTGCTAACGATCCGCAAATACATCGTAAAAATTTTGCATCATGAAATAATTGATTTCTCACTTTCCCTAAAGGCAAACCAACACAATATGAATCTGCCATCACTTGTACGTTTGAAGCTGTCTTTTGAGAATGAATTAACTCCACATCTCCTAACAGCTGCAAGCTATCATAAAAGCATAACAATACAGATTTCCCGTTACTTAATGTATTAAACGCTTTCGCTTTTCCTTCAACGAAGAAAAATAAATAATCTATCTCTTCATTCTCTCTACAAATAAACTCATTCTTTTTAAAAAATATTAGTTCCATATATGGTTTCATATCATTACTAAAAAAGGAGTCAATATTATTTTCTTTCATATAATTTGTTAATTTAATAGAATTACATATTTTCTTCATAGTTCCCCCGCCTTTACAACTACTCCCCATTGTAATCAAAATTTTCCCCTTCCACTATGACATATGTCATAGTAATTCACAATTTCAGCATGATACAGTCATTACAAATATGAAAATTAAAGGGGATATTACATTGTACAACTTTCTTTCTGTCTTTATTGGTGTGCTCATTGCCGTTATGCTTCCATTGAATGGGATTTTATCTGAATTAATTGGCAAGTATACAGCAAGCGTTGTCATTCACCTTGTCGGTTTAATTGCAGTTATTTTCGTTTTAATCATAAACAAAAATAAAATTTATTTTGATAAACGCATTCCACTTTTTTTATATAGCGCTGGAGCGATTGGGGTATTCACTGTCCTTTTTAATAATATAAGTTTCTCCGTCCTTGGTGCCTCTATTACGATCGCATTAAGTTTACTTGGTCAATCCATTGCTTCCATCGTTATTGATCATTTCGGCTTATTAGGAATGAAAGTTGCAAAGTTTGAAAAGAAAAAACTAATTGGATTATGTTTCATCTCTTCCGGAATTATAATCATGACAATTTATTAATGGGGGCAAGAAAATGTTATATATTACTATCGCTATTTTAGCTGGTGTTTCTATCGTTGTTGCTAGAATTATTAACGCAAATTTAGCAGCGAAAATCGGTAATTGGGAAGGTACGTTTTTTAATTATATTACTGGATTATTTTTCTCTATGTTATTTTTAATTTTCAGTTCAGATTCAATGTACATTCCTAGTCATACGTTGCAATCTATTCCTATCGCTGTTTACTTAGGCGGATTAGTAGGCGTTATCGTCATCTCGTTATCGAACTATATTACACCTAAAATATCAGCATTTTATTTAACGTTACTCATCTTTATCGGACAATTATTTGCGGGGACTATCATTGATTTCATCTTGTCACACGAACTCTCTATAGGAAAGGTTGTCGGTGGCATTTTCGTACTAATCGGACTCACTTACAATTTACTCGTAGATCGCCCTGTTAAAACTGTGCAGAATAACCAAGTTCAATTATAATACTTTATGCTTCCCTATCATATATTAATAGAAAAGCTCTTCATACGAAGTGATAGAGAGGAGAATATTCTATTAAGAAAATCATTTTACTGCTCGGTAGTGCATTGATTATTTTGGGTATCGTATGGTTTTTTAACTCTGGAAAATCTATTCAAGACTTCTATACAGCAAATAAGCCAAAGAAGAAAGCTACTATTATTTCAACTCAAAGAGATCCAAATGAGCCCCCTGTCTTTTTAGGAAAACAGGAAATAAAAGATATACATGTCGAGTCAATTAAAACAAAAAAGGATATGTTTCTCACAAAAACAGATGAATTAAAAACATTTATTAACAGTATGGATACCGCCCAAAAAGGAAAATTAACATTAGATGAAGAAGGATCAGATTTAATAGACTGTGATATGTGGATTACTTTCGAGGATGGAACTTATAAAAAATATTTTATATGGGTAGTTGACCATCACAGTAACGAAGTGATGATTGCTCAGCAAGATACTCCTGATGATGTAAACCTTACGTACTATCAATTAAATGAAGATAGTTCTAAAAAAGTTTATAACTTATTTAAAAAAATCATTTAAACGAAAAAGTCATGAGCGAATAAGCTCATGACTTTTTGTACTATATATATTCAGGGAACACTTTACATCCCTTTTCCTGTTCTATATCATGTCCAAAGAAAACAATCGGCTTCTTGTTCATCACAACTTCTTTTAAACGTTTAATTGAAGATAAGGCTAATTCCGAATCAAACCCCGCAAACGGCACTTCATCTTCAAAGTTTTCTTTCGTATAAGATGCATCAATCGTTAATAATACAGGACCGGATTTTTCTGTCTCAATTAATAGCGATTGATGCCCTGGAGTATGGCCTGGTGTATGCAATAATTGAACTCCTGGCACGACTTCATAATCACCTTCAATGATTTTGTAGTTTAAATTCGGCAATATACATTCTTTCAAATATTCTTCGCTATGCTGCGCCGCCTCATATTCAGCACGCTGTACAATGATTGGTGTATTTATAAAAGCGCCATTTCCTCCTGCATGATCAAAATGCAAGTGAGAACTAATAATATAAAGAAGGTCTTCCGGCTCATAACCAACCCGTTTTAAAATATTCACGATTCTATCTTCTTCAGTCATTTTCGGTAAAACCTGCCCTTCGACAAATGTACCGTTAAAAAGACCTTCATTATTAACTGCACTTTCTGGCATACCTGTATCTACTAAAATAGGTCCTTCTTCAGTCTCTAAAAGATAACACCAAACCGGTAAGTCTAATAATTCTCCTGATGTTAATGTACTATTAACAGACGAATGATCCAACATACAACGACCTGCTGGGACGAAATAAAGCTTCTTTACTGTCATTATGTATCCACCTTTAAATTTAGTTTTGAATAAAACAATACAGTAAAGAATTCCTCTTGCTAGAAATAAACTCCTTCTCACTTTTCATTGTTTCAGCTATTATTTTTGAGTCATTCACAAATTCTCCTTACACTATTAATTATTATTCGTTATTTTTCTAAGAATCCAGGGTAATAAATCCACTGTTTGTATTTTGAAATACGAAAAGGATACACACTTAAACGAAGGTTACATAAAAAAAACCGACTACCTATATGTTGAAAAAAGGAGTCGATTCTTTTTTATTTATTATTGCTCTTTATGTGCGACGAGCTGAGATTATAAAAGGTAATATGCTATTGGTTTTTCACTGTAATATTTCCGTTATGTGTGTTTAATTTAATTATATTTTCTCCCTTTCCAATAACCGTATTCCCGTTATATTTATTCAGGATATTCGCGCTGCCGTTGTCGACAGAAACATTAAATTGAACATTAGTTGGTTCTTTTTCGGTTTCAATATTAATTTTCCCATTATGAGTCATAAAATTGAGATTTCGATCCAGTTCATTCGTTTTAAGAGTAAGACTTCCATTTTTAGTTTGCCCCTCTATTTCACCTTCAACATGGTCTAACATTATTCGTCCGTTGTTCGATTTCACATGAATATTTTGTGCCAATACATCTTTGAAATCCATAATTCCATTGTTTGCTTCTGCGATAATTTTTGGCGAATTGATTTCTCTTAATTCAACATGTCCATTGCTTGTATTTATATTAAAATGTGTTGCGTTTAGTTTTTTAGCAGAAACGTAGCCATTATTATTGGAAACTTTTAATGAATCATATTGTTTTTCGGGTAGATACACATTTAATGTTAATGGAGCCAATACTTCAGAAATATTAAAGTTGAACCAGCTCTGTTGTTTTTCTTTATAAGAAATGAGAAGCGTTGAATCTTCCTCATCCGTAGCTAATGTTCTTTTTACGTTTGGATTAACCTCGCCATCTAATTTTACTTTCACGTTACTATCTTTTGTAGGATTGATATTAACACGAACGTTATTTGTATCAATAATGACGCTTGACACATTATTATTATTATTAACGACCTTTTCTTCTGAAATTGGTACTGCAGCAATTGAACGATAAGTGAATAAACTTCCGATAATACCAATAATGAAAATAATACCTGCAATGATTGAAAGACTCTTTTTATTTATCATGCTTTAAACCACCTTTTACTAATGCTATATTGAACTTTAAATAACGAACAAATCCATTCTTTGCTAGCTTCGTTAAAAATAACATAGCAATAACAATGAAATATCCAAGTCCACAAAGTGCTAAAGAAACAAAAAGATTAAATAGCAAGAATGTATTTGGATGTATAATCGTATCAACTAAAACAAGTAATGGTGCGCCTAAAAATGATATACCTAGAACCCATCCTGAAAAAATTAATACCGCTAATGTAATTGCAGGTCCAAGCACGATTAACAAATTAAAAAAACCTAATCCAATTACTGCCCAAATTGCCCGAAAAACATTTCCTGTTGTTGCACTTGCTGTTACTTTCTCAATATGATAATCTGCTAATAACTCTTTGGCGATTTGAGCTGGAGAGCCTAATGAAGTTGCGATTTCTTCTTCACTTTTCCCTTCCTCTAATCCGAAAGTAAAATGTTCTTCATAATCTTTTAAAATATCTGCACGCTCTTTATCAGATAACCTTTTTAGAGATACATTTAATTGTTGTAAAAATTTATCTTTCGTCATTACCTACACCTTCTTTAATTAATTGATTGACACCTTGTGAAAACTCATTCCATTCCTCCAAAAGTTGATACAAATACGTTCTACCTTTATCCGTCAGTGTATAATACTTTCTTGAAGGGCCTTCTGAAGACTCCTGTAAATACGTTGTAAAATATTCTTCCTTAGTTAGCCTTCGAAGAAGAGGATAAACAGACCCTTCTGATATTTCAATTCGATTGGAAATATTTCGAACTAATTCATATCCATAACGGTCTTGCTTATCCAGTAAGACAAGAACACAAAGTTCTAAAACTCCTTTTTTAAATTGTACATTCAATATTCATTCACCCTATTCTAATTGATATCCACTACCATTTATTATTTAGTACTGTTTTATAACTAATAACTACAAGTATAATATAACACTTGGTATTGTTCATTGCAAGGTACACTGGAAAAATAAGTATACCTCTCATCCGACGCTTATAAAATCAGAGTGATGGATGTTGCTCGCCAGTTACAAAGTTCTAAATGAAGTTGAAACAGCTCTTTTACAAAATGGAAAGAACTCAACTTTTTTACATAATGACGCTTTACCTACTATAATAAAAGAGTAAATGACTCTTATTTTAATGGAGGGAATACACATGAAAGCAATTGGTTTACATGAATACTTACCTATTGAAGAAGAAAATAGTTTAATTGATATCAAAGTTGAAAGGCCTGTTGCTACAGGAAGAGATATACTCGTTAAAATTAACGCTATTTCCGTTAATCCAGTTGATACAAAAGTTCGCTCTCCGAAAGATAAAAAAGAAGATATAGCGAAAATACTTGGCTGGGATGCTACTGGTGTTGTCGTGCAAACTGGCGAAGGTTGTACGTTATTTAAAGAAGGCGACGAAGTGTTTTACGCTGGAAGCATTACGAGACAAGGTACATATAGTGAATACCACTTAGTTGATGAAAGAATCGTTGGTAAAAAACCTAAAACGTTAAGTGATGCTGAATCTGCAGCACTTCCGTTAACAGCTATTACGGCTTGGGAAGGTTTATTTGAACGTTTAGGCATTGATTATAATAAGAAGGATACAAATACATTTAAAAACATTTTAATTATTGGCGGTGCTGGTGGTGTTGGCTCGATTGCAATTCAATTGGCAAAATGGGCTGGACTGAATGTAATCACAACTGCATCCCGCAATGAAACGATACATTGGGTTGAAAAATTTGGTGCCGATTATATTATTAATCATCACCAACCTTTACAAGATCAAATATTAGAGTTTGGGCTAAAAGATGTAGATTATATTTTCTGCTTAAACAATACAGATCAACATTGGCAAGCAATATGTGAGCTTATTAAACCACAAGGGAAAATTTGCTCTATCGTAGAAAATGAACATCCTCTTGAGATGGGGATTTTAAAAAGTAAAAGTGCTACATTCGTTTGGGAGTTTATGTTTACAAAAGCGATGTATGAAACTGGTGATATGATTACGCAGCACGAATTATTAAATAAAGTAAGTGAATTATTAGATGAAGGCATTTTAAAGACTACTCTAAATGAAACATTCACACCAATTAACGCTGAAAACATAAAGAAAGCACATGCACTACTTGAAAGCGGAAGTACAATTGGGAAAATCGTTTTAGAAAAGTTTTAATAACAAAAAGTCCGATTTCCAAATGAGAAATCGGACTTTTTACTATCTTTATTTACTTGAAATCTCTTGATCATTTGGAACATCTAACGGAGGTCGTTTCCCTATTCCGAAAACATAGAAACTAATTGTAACGATAGCTAAGAAAATAATCCCTACAACTAGTGAAATACGCGTATCATCGTTAAACCACATTCCGATTAATACCATAATTAAAAAGGCAATTGTTAAATAGTTTGTAACAGGAGCAAATGGCATTTTGAACGGATGATCTTTCATCTCTGCCCCTTTTTCTTTTCTAAAGTTAATTTGACTAATTAAAATGACGAACCATGGTACCATACCAGGAAGTACGCTCGCACTATATACATATACGAATAAGTTTTTCGGAGCAATATAACTTAATACAACACCAACCGCTAAACCGATAAGTACGCCAACTGTACCGAATAAAGGTACACCATTTCCAGAAAGTTTCGTGAAATATTTCGGTGCTTGTCCATTTACACCTAACGTGTAAAGCATACGTCCTGCACTATAAATACCACTATTACAACCAGACATCGCCGCTGTAATAACAACGAAGTTAATAAGTCCTGCAGCAGCCGTAATACCAACCTTCGCAAAAGTTGCTACGAATGGGCTACCAATTGTACTTAATTGATCCCACGGATACACAGTTACAATAACGAAAATAGCACCAATATAGAAAATTAAAATACGCCAAATTGTACTTTGAATCGCTTTTGTAAGTGTCTTCTTCGGATCCTTCGCTTCACCAGCAGTAATACCGATTAATTCCACACCTTGGTATGCACCAACTACAAGTGATAATGCAAAGAAGAATCCTGAAAAACCACCTGTAAAGAAACCGCCATTTGACCAAAGATTTGATATACCAATCGCTTCTCCGCCGTTACCAATTCCAAAGAAAATAAGTCCAAATCCCGCAATAATCATTAATAGAATCGTAACAATTTTAATCATCGCAAACCAAAATTCAAATTCACCAAATGACTTAACAGAAATTAAGTTAGCTGCGCCAAGAATAACCATTGCGATTACACCTGGTATCCAAGCTGGTAAGTCAGGGAACCAATATTTCATATATGCTCCAACAGCAATAATTTCTGACATCCCAACGATAACCCACTGGAACCAGTTACTCCACGCTGTCATATAGCCAGCTAGCGGATGAATATACTTATGACCGAACGTCGCAAATGAACCTGTACTCGGCTCCATATACAACATTTCACCCATCGCACGCATAATGAAGAAAATAAAAATACCTGCAATTGCATACGCAAGCATTACTGACGGACCTGTCCATTTAATCGTGCTGGCCGACCCCATAAACAAACCAACACCAATCGTTCCGCCTAAAGCGATCATTTGAATATGACGTGCTTCTAAGCCCCTTTTCAATTCCTTGTTTGCCACTTCATTTCCCCCTCTTAGATGATTCATAGCCGCATTTTAATACAAGATGCTTTCCCCTAATTCCTTTCGGCCCTGAAAATGATGAAGCAAACGTCATTTTAGACTAACTTTAAAGCTATCCTAAAATCGTTTTTTGCTTCTTATAAAATTCTCAAAACCTTTCATCTTCCAATATTCTTTAAATCTTAAAATTACTTACCTTATATTAATTCATTAATCTGAAAAATTCAATTATTTTTTCAATAAATTAATATGCATGATTACGTTTAATTTTTAACTGAATTAACAATAAAATACATCTATTCAATATGATTCCGGCATGAATATTATTACAATATAAATAACCGAGGAGAGTATTCCTTCCTCAGTTTCACATCTCATGTACTTCAATCTTTATAATAGTTAACGTAATTCCCCACACGTCCGATTCATATACCAATCAGAAATTTAATATATTAATAAACTACTAAGTTCTTTAGTCCAGCCCAATTTTGAGGTAGGAATCTTACTGCCTCAAAACAGCAGGATAAAATATAAAAGGGGCTCATTTTTAATGAGCCCCTTTTATATTTAAATCATTTTTGAAGTTCGTTTACCTAAAATCAACACTTTAGTAAACACCATCATGATAACTACAATAGCCAAAAAATAAAGTGGCATCACCAGTAACGAGCCCGTATGAAGTTGACTCATTCCCCAAACTGTCATCGTCACAATTACATAGTACCCTAAGCTAAACAACGCTCCGGCTGTACCAATGACATCTTGAAAATCTACTAATGCTAAACTTAAACAGTTAGGTAACGCTATCCCAATTCCTAATAGCAATATAAACATCGCTATTAAAAATAAAATCATATATATTACATTCGGATTTGATCCAACAAACGTAATAACAGATAAAAGAATAGCTCCCCCTGTCATTACAAGACAACCAATATATATAATTTTCTCTGGTTTATACGTGGCAAGCAATCGTTTCGAAACTTTCGCTCCAATAATAGAAGCGGAAGCAACAACAATTCCTAGAAGTCCATACATACTAGGCGATAATTGAAAGTATTCAATAAAGATAAACGGTGCTTCTGCATAATAACTAAATAAAACACCATTCGCTCCTCCAATTAATACCCCATATGTTACTACTTTAGGATTTGTAATCAATCGTTTTAAAACAGAAAACACATTTATTTTATTCGTTACTGAGTCCGTTTTTGTTTCCGGAAGGGAAACAAACGTATACAGCAAAATTCCGACACTCATAACTACTAAACTTAAAAATACGATTTTAAATCCAAACATTTGATCAAGAAAACCACCAATTAACGGCCCTATCGCTGGTGTAAAAGCAATGACTGCCGAGATTTGAGCAAACATAACATGCCTCTTATGCCCTTCTACACTTTCACGTAAAATCGTTTGTGTAACAACAGAGCCAGCACTTGCTCCAAACGCTTGAATAAAACGACTTAGCAATAAAACTTCAATGGAATTTGCAATAAAGCATAAGAAACTCCCAACGCCATATACGACAATTCCAAATAACATTGCCGGGCGACGGCCAATTATATCTGATAACCATCCAATAAAAAATACACCTAAAGCAAATCCAGCAAAATACACACTAAGTGTTAACTGTACCTCATTATTACTTACATGTAACGCCTTTGAAATATCAGGTAAAGACGGTGTGTAAATCGTTTCACTAATTTGCGGAAATGCGACAAGAATGATCATTAACAAAAGTGATGGTACTGAGACTTTTTTCATTTTTCATACCCTCCTATAACTTTGAAAATCTCAGAAATAAAAAGACTTTCCTTAGCTACGGAACAGGAGGGGCCATTATAGAAATTCGATCATAAAACAACAAAGAAAACACCTCAATTACGTATGTTAATACTTATAGGAGGGTAATATTAACATTAATTTTAATATATACTTTTTCAATTATATTACATATTGCGTTTCTTTTTCTAGTGTTGAGCCTTGGAATCTTTGTTAAAAAGATAACTTGAAGCTACCACCTTTTTATGGAATAATTAGAAATAGTTTGAATTAACAGTTCTAATTATAAAGCGATAGACTAGCATTTTTAGTGTCGTAAAGCTTGCAAACAGGAGGCCTTTCGTAATGATTGAAATTTTAAAGACAATAGTAAATTTCCTAATTTCTCTATTCTCAGGAGAATTACCAATTGTCTATTATGTGTGGATTATCGCTCTTTTTATCATGCAAATAATCCAGGCTACACTAAGCTATAAGCTCTTTAAAAAGAAAGTCAATTTTAGCACTTATATGTCAACAGAGTTACTCGCTTTTATCATTCTATTATTTGGTGGTATGTTAATATCTAAGTTACTTGCCTACATAATAGACGATCCTACTATTAGTATGACAAATGTAACACATTATTTTATTTCCCTTATCATACTAACTATATTTGTCTCTATTGGCTTTATTAAAGACTTTTTACAATCATCTATTAGTAATAAAAATGTAGCTCTTTTTACCATTTTAGTAGTGTCCTTACTAGCTAGTATACTTTCATTCAAGTTTTTATCACCTTTCATTGCAGGTTCTTTTTCTCTTTCTAAATCTTTTATAGCCACTTTAATTATTGTAGTACTCGGATTCATTGCTCTATTAATTTCTTTAGAGGAAAAGTATGCAGATGAAGAGTAATTCTTGCATTTATAGTTTGAAATTGAGTGTCTATTCTTTTTAGCCGTGTAACTAAAAAAATAACAGTCATTGAATCGAAATTTAAGCAGAAATGAGGAAATACAATTGAGCATTGAACAACAATTATATGATACAGTGAAAAGTTTAATTGACCAAAGATACCCACACGGTTGGGGCGGAGCTGCAGCAATTCGTGTAGAAGATGGATCCATTTATACAAGTGTGGCCCCTGACGTAATAAACGCTTCAACAGAACTTTGTATGGAAACAGGTGCAATTTTAGAAGCACATAAATTTCATAAGAAAGTTACACATTCTATTTGTCTTGCAAGGGAAAATGAGCATTCTGAATTAAAAGTGTTATCACCTTGTGGTGTATGCCAAGAACGTTTATTTTATTGGGGACCAGAAGTACTATGCGCCATTACAAATCCTAAACAAGATATTGTTTTCAAACCGTTAAAAGAATTACAGCCATATCATTGGAGCAAAGCATATCATGATGAATTCGTGAAAGAATGGAGTACGAGATAACGTGATAACTGTTCACTAAAAAGCACCGTCACAAATGACGGTGCTTTTTCTATGTAAGAGCTACTAGAAGGTTCCCTTCTAGCCTACTCCCATTTATAAGTCCAAAATTGTTCAAGTTGCAGCCATTTTAATGTTGCTGCATCTTTGTTTTTAATTTTTGCGTGTGTTTCTTCTAGCATCGCTTCTGTTTGGGAACGATGCGCGCCTAGTGCAGCTAGCTTATGCTCGAATACTTCACTAATATTATTTACAACATCCGGCTCACCTAATACAGCTTCGCGATTTCTCGTAATCGCAACTGCATGAATAACTGGACGTTCTTCTTTTGACATACGTGATACAGCGCGAACAACTGCGCGGCCAAATGCATCATGATCTGGATGTACGCCGTGCTCTGGATAAAATGTAATAATTCGAGACGGATTTACTTCTTGAATGATTGCTTCAATTTTATCTGCAACGAAATCAACATCTTCAAATTCTAATGTTTTATCATGGAAACCAAGCATTCTTAAATCTTGAATCCCCATCGCTTCACATGCATCTTTTAATTCTTTTTCACGGATATTTGGAATCGTTTCACGGTTAGCGAATACGTTTTTCCCCATGTTACGTCCCATTTGTCCTAAAGTACCACATGCATACGTTACAGGTACTCCTTGATCTGTTAATAAGCGAATTGTTCCTCCCGCCGCAAATGCTTCGTCATCTGGATGCGGAAATACAACAAGTACATGTCTCTCCATAAGTTTCCCTCCTTCTTACTTAAATGGCGTTAAGCTTAACTCAAGTGCAACTGCTAAGCGGCCTTGGTTATCATGCCCTGCAAGTAATAAACGCTCTTTATCGTCTACTTCCCAGTGCGTAATACCTTCTGCATATACCCAGCCATGATCCATTTTTAAACCAACTCGGTATGGATTTGTTCCAGTAATCTTCCCACGTTCAAAGCGAATAATTGCATTTCGAATGAATGCTCCAACTGTCATCATCTTTTCGTTAAAGTGTGATGCATACGCTCCGTTCGTTGTTTCTAAATGAATATATACATCTTTATTTACAAAACGTTCAATTTCATTTTGAATAAGAGAACTATCTTTTACTATTTCCATCGGAATTCACCTCTTTAAACCATTTTACGCAAAAATAATGTAAATTGCTATCTCTATATTAGAGGACAGCGCCCACTTTTCCTAATAATTTGCACTGTGTTTCTTTATTTTTTTATATCATATGTAAAATCATCATTTTTTCCTTCACTTTGTTAAATAGTTTTCTTTCTTTTTTGAATTTGCTACAATATATTTTATCCCGTATTTATGCAGCGAGATATATTTTGACAATTGAATACATACTTTAAAGAAGGTGACATGATTGGAACAATCAGCACATGAAGTAGCAAATTGGCAATATTATTTTGCAATTGCCGTATTTTTAATCACGTACGGATTTATTATTTCTGAGAAATTGAATCGTGCTGTAATCGCACTATTCGGCGCTGCTATTATGATTATTTTTGGCGTTGTAGATTTACATACTGCTTTCACATCACATATTCAATGGGAAACGATTACCCTTTTAATTGGGATGATGATTCTCGTACATATTACGAGTCAATCAGGCGTATTTGAATTTGTAGCCATTAAAGCGGCAAAAGCAGCTGGCGGAAAACCAATCCGCATTTTATTATTACTATCCCTATTAACTGCTGTCGGTTCTGCCTTTCTGGACAACGTAACGACCGTTTTACTAATCGTACCTGTTACACTATCCATTACACGTATTTTAAAAGTAAACCCTGTTCCTTATTTGATTTCAGAAGTGCTATTTTCAAATATAGGCGGAACAGCAACATTAATCGGTGATCCACCTAATATTATGATTGGATCAGCAAATAAACATTTAGATTTTAATGCCTTTTTACTAAACTTAGCTCCAATCGTAATTATTATTTCTATCGTTACACTTGGCATTATTTACTTCATGTATCGTAACAAACTAAAAACAACAACTGAGCAAATTAAAATATTAATGGCATTGAACGAAAAAGATTATATTAAAGATCAAAGCCTCCTTTTAAAATCCATTTCAATTTTAGGACTAACTATTTTAGGCTTTGTACTTCATTCGATTATTCATGTAGACGCTGCCGTTATCGCGATGACAGGCGCTACAATTCTTATGCTAATTGGAGTAAAAGAACACGATATTGAAGATGTATTTGCCCACGTTGAATGGGTAACTATTTTCTTCTTCGCTGGACTATTCGTTCTCGTTGGCGGGTTAATTGATATCGGGCTTATTTCTTCACTCGCAAAAGAAGTACTCGACGTAACAAATGGCGATATCGGTTTCGCTGCGGTACTTATTTTATGGGTATCAGGCATCGCATCTGCGACAATTGATAATATCCCCTTTGTCGCAACGATGATTCCGCTTATTCAAGATTTAGCTACAGGACTCGGACTATCTGTAGACTCTCCACAAATCGAAGTACTATGGTGGGCGTTATCACTTGGAGCTTGCTTAGGCGGAAACGGAACATTAATCGGAGCATCCGCAAACGTAGTCGTTGCTGGTATTGCAAAACGTGAAGGACATGGATTCTCGTATATGGACTTCTTAAAAATTGGTTTACCGTTAACAATTATTGCGCTATTGTTATCACACGCTTATATATATTTACGTTATTTAATGTAAAAGTTGTAGTGCGTAAAATTATATCGTCAAATACAAAAGGTTTGCAGCACTATGCTGCAAACCTTTTTTTATCACCAAAATATACCTATAATTGCTAATCCACCTAATATCATACCACCAATTTGTCCAACGATTGCTGGTGATAATTGAACACCTTTTCTTACTTCAACAACCGGTCTTTCGTGCCTTAGTTGCTGCACTTCACTTTGCAGTTGATGTACACTTCCGTGTAATTCTTTAATTAGTTCCTTTAATTCAGCGACTTCTTCATTTACTGGTTTTGCTTTTTCTAAATTCATTTTTCATGACTCCTTATAAGTTCAATCAGTACATTGTAAAAATTCGCCAATTATCATTATATCTCCTGCATACTACATATATAATTTTGAATGTACTTTCTAACCTTGCAGCTCAATCCATTCATCCCGCAATATCCCCATAATGATACGATCAAAACACTTCCCATCTCTTTGAACCGCTTCTCTCATACAGCCTTCCATCTGAAAACCCATCTTTTTATACAACTCAATAGCAGCTTTATTATAAGAAATAACATCAAGACCGACGCGGTGTAAATTCAATTCATAAAAAGCATATTTTAAGATAAGATAGATCGCTTCTCTTCCATATCCCTTCCCCCTATCATTCGCATCTCCTATACCAATTGCTAATAAACCCGTTCTGTTATTCCACTCTATACCATGAATTGCAACAAAACCAATTAAGCGATCATCTTGAACTGTCCTTACCATGAAAGAAACACTATTCGATCTTCGCCCCTTTAATAGACCATCACTTGCTATTTGTTGTATCGATTGCGGGAATGCTACATCTGTATCTACATTCCTTAAATACTCACTATCTTCTTGCCACATAGCCATTACTGCAGCATCAGCTTCTCTCATAGCTGATAATTTAATTGATTTATTTTGAAAAAGATTCATTGTCATTTCAAACTCCCCCTTTATTAAGTAACGGGGATAATTATTCTAGCCTATTTATCCCCTTGTTCTATAAACTGATTTATACACGGGATACTTACAATAAGCGCTGACATTGGCACATCTCCTCTACATTAAATTACATTCATTGTATAATTTTTCATTTATTCTAACAATAAAAAAAGACCCTCAAAATTTAGAGGATCTTCCTAACGACGAATCGATATTATTTCGTAAACATTTTCTCCGCTTCATCCATTGCCATTTTGTTACCTAAAGCAGAATAGTCAAGCCATGGTTGGTCATTAATAATGTATATGTGCTTATCTTTAACAGCTTTTAAGTCTTTCCAAATTGGTGTTTCTTGAAGTTGTTTAAATGCAGCTTTTGCCTTATCATCTCTATTTACAACAACGAAAATAGCATCTGCATCAAAGTCAGGTAATACTTCTTGTGAAATAATTTCGAAAGGACGGTTTCCATCAATTTTCTCTACACCGTTTGCAGGTTGTAATCCTAAGTCTTGGAATAAAATTGGTCCCATCGGTCTTTTCGTACTAAATACACGTAATTCTTTTGCAGTAACACGAATTGCCATTACTTTTTCGTTATTACCTAATTCTTTATCTATTAAACTTTTTACTCGTTTTGATTGCTCTTCGTAATCTTGAATATATGTATCCGCTTCTTTCTCACGGTTTACAAGTTTACCAACTTGTTTTAACTGATCTCTCCACGTACCTTCATCTAAATTGAAAGAATGTGTTTTTGCAATTTTTTCGTATTTCGCTAAATCTTTTCCCGCGTATTTTTCATCCACATAAATGTCAGTTGGCTTCAATTGAAGTAATGCTTCCATATTCGGATCCGTTACAACACCAAGTTTCTTCGTATCTTTCAACTGCTCTTTTGCATGTGGTAAGAAATCTTTTAAATCTCCACCAATAACAGAGCCTACAGGTGTAATTCCTAATGCCAGTAAATTATTCGTTAAGTGAATGGACATAGAAGCGATTTTCGGATTATTACTTTTTTCAGTTTTTTTCGTTGCCTCTTCATTAGATTTCGTTTGACCACATGCTGCTAATACTAAAATACACATCATGCTAAATAAAATAGTAAGTTTCTTTTTCATATGTTCTCCTCTTTGAAGTATTTATTTTGTTTTTGTAAGTAAATAAAGAAAATACGGTGCTCCTAAAGCTGCCACTACTACACCAGCTGGAATAGAATTTGGCTCGAATATAGAACGACCTATCGTATCTGCTAGTACTAAAATAATCATTCCGATAATGCCAGCTAGTGGAAGGAAATGTTGATAGGTACTACCTACTAACTTTCTTGCAATATGCGGAGCAACTAAACCGATAAACCCAATTCCCCCTGCCATCGATACACTCGCGCAAGATAATCCAACCGCTGTAGCTAAAAGAAGTAACCGTTCTTTTTGAACAGAAACACCAAGTCCTGCTGCCACACTATCACCTAGTGACAATGCATTTAACGTTTTAGATTTTAGCCATGCATACGGGGTTAGTATGAAAATCCAAGGTAATAATGCTAGGACATGAATCCAATCCCTTCCCCACACGTTACCAACTAACCATCTAGAAGCGAATGTATATGTCTCATCATTTAACTTGAGGGAGAAAAATAACGAAATCGCACTAAAGCCAGCTGAAACAGCAATACCAACGAGAATAAGTCTAATAGGAAGTAAGCCTTGTGATCGATCACTCGCAAGTATAATAATTAAAAATGCAGCTATTACTCCCCCACCAAATGTAAATAACGGTATTAAAATCGATGCATTCTCATTAATCGAATGAAAGAAAGTAACGAATATAATTAGCCCGAAAGATGCACCTGAATGTAATCCTAAGATACCAGGGTCTGCAAGTGCATTACGTGATAATCCTTGTAAAATCGCACCGGAAATCCCAAGCCCAATACCAGCTAATATTGTGATTATAATTCTTGGCATACGATAATCGTATAGCACTGTTGCACTCTCAAAATCACCATAACCGAAAAGTGTTTGAATTACTTTAAGCGGTGCTATGCTTAGTGTCCCTGTATTTAAACTAATTAAAATGACAGCGATACTAATACAACCAAAAATTGTAGTTACAGTAATAGCTCTCTTTTTATCTGTGTTCAAAAGATCCTTCACTTATAGCTCCCTCCCAACTTTACGTGCTATATAGAGGAAGAACGGAACTCCAACAAGAGCTACCATAATTCCTATCGCAAGTTCTTTAGGAGGATTTACTGTTCTTGCCCCTAAGTCAGCTAAAACTAATAACATAGCCCCTAATAACGCTGACATAGGAATAATGAGTCGATAATTCACACCAACTAATTTTCTAGCAATATGCGGAATAACAAGTCCTACAAATCCGATAGAACCAACAGCTGAAACAGATACACCTGCAAGAATGACTACTATAATCATCCCTAGTATTCTCGTTCGGTTCGTTTTTACTCCTAAATTCGTAGCGACGTCATCCCCCATTGATATGAGTGAAATAGACCGCCCTATCACTGTCGCAAAAAGAATGGTTATGAGAATAATAGGAACTAAAAATTCCAAGTGTTCCCACTTAACCCCTGCAACACCACCAGCGTACCAAAAAGCTAAATCTTGACTTAAGTCATAATAAATCGCGACACCTGAACTTAACGAATGCAAAAGCGCGGCCATAACTGCCCCTGCAATCGTTAACCTCATCGGTGTTAATCCGCCTGATGTTGCTGATCCAATAATAAAAATGAGTACTGTACTTAAAACCGCTCCAATAAAGGAAACAATCATTAAATAGGAATATGGCATATGCGGGAAAAAGGCAAAACTAAGTGCAACTACAAACATCGCACCTGCATTTATCCCAAGCACACCTGCATCAGCTAAAGGGTTTCGCATTACTCCTTGCATAACTGCCCCTGCGACTGCAAAAGCTGCTCCTACCACTACTGCGCCAATTACCCTCGGGAGCCTTAATTCATAAATAATTTGGTGCTGCGTTACTTTCGGATTATAATCAAAAACCGCTGCCCATACAGTTTGCAAATGGATATCTTTTGCACCGAATGCAATAGCTAAAAATATAGATCCGATTAAACATAAAATTGTTAAGCTCATGAAACATATGAACTTAATATGTATCCAGCGATTATTGCCGGCATGTACAGCAGACTTATGTAACATGTTTCATTTCATCCTTTATATTCAGTTGTTTTTTATAATTACTTTTAATTTATAATTATTATTGATAATAATTATCATTTTCATTTAGATATTATATCCCCACTTTTTTTAAATAGCAAACTATTTTTTTACTTTGTTAAATATTAAAATACTTATTACGATTTCTATCCAAAACTTACAAATACATGCAAAATAGACTACTGGATTATTTTTAAAATTGTAGTATACTTAATCATTATTTTGAGTTTTCTAACAAAAATATCGAAGGTGACACAATGTTCTATATAAAACAACTACTATACTTCACTTACGAGCAAGCGTTATCTTGCTTATTCCCAGTCGTTATTTTTTTAACACTAGCCCTATCAAAAATCATTTCTATCCCAGGATTATACCGCTACGATTTCATACTCATCGTATGTCTTCTTATGCAGTGGATTATGTACAAAACTGGACTTGAAACAAAAGACGAATTAAAAGTAATTACTGTCTTCCATCTCATCGGCCTTCTACTAGAAATATATAAAGTACATTTCGGTTCATGGAGTTATCCGGAAGAAGCATATTCAAAAGTTTTTGGAGTTCCGCTTTACAGTGGTTTTATGTATGCAAGTGTTGCCAGTTACATATGCCAAGCGTGGAGAAGATTGCATTTACAAATGCATCATTGGCCAAGGGCTATTTTTGCAATACCTTTAGGAGCAATGATTTACTTTAATTTTTTCACACATCATTTTCTATATGACTTTAGATGGGTATTAACTTTACTATTATTCATCGTTTTCTTTCGGACATTTGTGGAATTTTCATTACGAGGCGTTACATATAAAATGCCACTCGTTCTCTCCTTTTTCCTTATTGGTTTCTTTATTTGGATTGCAGAGAACATCGCAACATTTTTCGGAGCATGGCAATATCCAAATCAGCGGGAAGCGTGGAATCTCGTTCACTTAAGCAAAATTAGCTCCTGGTTTTTACTCGTTGTTATTAGCATTATGATTGTTACACAACTTAAACATTTGAAGGCGTTGAAAAGATAACGCTGATTATGTAAAAACAGGTAGCCCATCACTCATTAAAAAGTGATGGGCTTTTTTACCTTCCTTATTAAAGGAGTTACACATTATGAGCTACTACTAGCAGAAGATGTCGCTGCAGATGAAGCGGCAATCGTTGCCATCATAGCTGCTTGTTGTGCTTGTATGAGGACTTCTATCATAGTTTGTAAACCTGTGTTGGTAGCTTTACTTTCCTCACCTTTCTGACTTACGAACAATTGAATAGCAATAAGAATATTCGCATCTGTATGCCAACGGAATAATTTCTCCCCCTGCAACTTTTCAATCAATGCTTTAATAGAATGAATCTCTTTTTCTCCATCCTCAAGTAACGCTAGTAGCCCAACTGCTGGATAATGCATCTGTTTCACTTTTACCTTTTCTTTTTTTAACGAATTCCATATGTTTGTACATGTTGCAACTAACATTTCTTCACGGACATCCTTCTTTAGTGAAAGAATGTGACTTAAAAACTGAAGATCATTCCCTTTACGCAAACCAGCTTTCGCTAGTTTCTGATACAGACGTTCCACTCGGTCCATAAGTGTTTCTACATTCTCTAATTGTCCTGCTAGTAAAACCGCGAGCGGATAATCATTTGTACCTGTAAGAAAAAGATGATCCTCTTTCATCCGTTTATATACTTGCATCGAACGCTGAATGTGCGTGCCATGCTGTTCATTTTCTTCTGTTAAAAGCACAGCTGCTGCGAGATAAGTAAATATACTCCGGCTAAAACCACCAGCGACTAATTGTTCATATAAATCTAAAAACTTCCGAAAAGCTTTCTTATAATCTGTAAAGTGAATATCTAAAGTTGCGGCTACCACAAAGCGATGATAAGACTTTAAGTATGAAAACATCCCCACCTGATTCTTAATATAACTACTAATTTCTAAAAAACCTCCAAGATCAAACAATTTATCACTACCTGTATACATAGCAGCAATCATCATACCTGTTCGAGAATCACTCGTTTTCCATTTTAGCTCTCCCTTTAACTGTCCATATGTATGTGTGTATTGCTCCAACTTTTGTTCTAATGTAATCATAGTATTCACCCCTATTTCTAGTTCTTCTCTATTATTATACTTATATTTCATACAGGTTTTGCAACCTTATTTCTGTATTTCTTTCAATATTTTTCTATTATGTAAAACAAATATAATAACTATATCTACTTTATCAGCATCAAGATTACAAGCGCTTACACCCCTTTAAGCTCAACGACAAAAAGGATAGATAATAAATTATCTATCCTTTTTGTCGTTATATTATTTCACAATACAGGTGTAATTTCGTTTTTTACATGCAATTACAACTAAAGAGCCTTAATAATACGCTCCATCGCCTTCATTTGCCCAATATGATCAGCTTCATGATAAAGCATCATACCGTAAAGCTCCCCTACTGTTTCCAATCCTAAAAATGACTCTGGCAGTTTATTTTCAAATGCTTCTGCTGGAATTTCGTTAATACGTTTCGCTTGTTCTTTTAATTGAGCCGTTAACACTTCTAACGATGGTCCTTCTGTTTTCCATTTAGATGGTCTTGATCCATATCCAAACATGCCTGGATATTCAGTTGGTAATTGTTTAAATTCTTTTCCAAACATGAAAACTTCTGCTGCCGTTAACACATGGCCGATATGCCAGCGAATTGTATTGTTAAAACCTTCTGGCTGCGTATCCACAGTTTTATCATCTAACGTTTCCATAAATTTAAGTAATGCCCCGCGCGTTATTTCAAATTGTTTTAAACCAACTAATCTATTCATTTGATCGTTCTCCCTCTTCATGTACCATTTATTATGAACTAAAAATGTTCAATTTATTAAAGTTTCACCTTGTTTAATCTATCAGAAACAATGAAGAAATACATCTAATATGCTTAGCAAAAATAATAAAAAGGTTCACCTCTCGTACATATAGAATTATTTACTACACAAATAGTTTAGTAAATAAAAGAGGAGTGTTAATTTCATGTTACATATTTTAAAACAACAATATAATCTTATTAGCTCTACAAGAGAAACCCTATTTTCGTTTTTGGAAGAAATCCCACTAGAAAAATTACATAACACTGTTCCAAATTTCGGGAGCGGTAGCATTATAAAGACGCATATTCATGTAGCCGATTGCTATCGATACTGGCTTGGATCATTTGCATTTAAGCAAAAGCGAGCAGATTTTTCATTTGCTAGTGATTATGAAATTGAGCATGCAGATGTAGAGAAAGTCCGTGCTAGATTTAAGTTAGTAGATGAGACTGTACAACGTTTTTTAGATGAATACAATGACCGCTGGCTCGAAAATATAGCAAATGAAGTAAAATGGCAAAAAGAACCTTGGAGCACAACACCGCTATGGCTTTTAACTCATACAGAGACACATGAATTTCATCATAAAGGACAAATTGTATCAATGGCTCGTCACCTTGGGTACAATCCTCCTGATACGGACCTTAGTTAATTCGATTGTTCTAACAAATGAACTACTAGAACCGTCGTTAACGTTGTTTATGTATACGGAAAGGCTCTTGATTCTTTTTGACGTTGTTTATAGTTTTACAATTTTTTTGCGGCACAAACCTGTATTATTTTTTAATTATGTTTGTGTCGTGTTCTTATTAATTAGTTTCATATCCATAATAAAATATATTAATATGTTTCCTTTTATTATTTCAGTTACCTAATCAATAAGAGATTCTTTCTTTTTATTACGACTTTATACACAATAAACACGAAAATTCCGAAAATAAAAGTTGAAAATACTGGTAACACTTTATCATTTGGCACGTACACACTCCAAAAAGAATTAAGAAGCGCATGGAAAATTAGACACATAAAAATACTTTTAGTTGCGTTATAAATTGTAGTTAATAAGAACGATATGGCAATTGTCGTAATTATAAAAGCTATAAAATCTCTTTGAGTTTGATTCGTGCCCGGAATAAACCATAACGGCCAGTGCCAAATAGCCCATATAAAGCTCACAATAATCGTACTAAAAAATGCCGAAAACCTTTTCTGAAGGGCAGGCTGTAAGAATCCTCTCCATCCGATTTCTTCAAGACCACCACCAACGATCATTATTGGAAAACTAAGCAATGCCACGTATAATGGTTTTTGCATCGTTGCTCCACCAAATATTATTGGCAGATAACAACTAATAAAAGCCAAAACAACGATTAGAATATACCATAAAAAATGATACTTAGGATTAACAATATTTTTTATAAACACTCTGAACTCTTCTTTTGATCCATATTTTTTCTTTAAGCTAATTGCAACGATTGCCGGCATGATTCCCCCAAAAACAAATACTATCATCGCTAGCGGTGTACCAAATGTCGTAATGTTAAATTTTATTAAGTTAATTAGTAGCCCCCATAGTATCCATGTAAATATTAAAGTGCACATTACGTATCGTTTAATTTCTTTTCCCATTTACTTGCCTCCTTTATTTTAATTACAGCATAAATTTGGATGAAAGAAAATATATTATGTTAAATTACCCCAAAAACCTAAAGGAACATCCACACTCCATCCAGCTTTTATGAGTGGACAAACTTCCCCTACCTACTTTGCTTCATTCGCGACTCGAATATGGTGTCTTACTATCCGTTAATCGGGAATAAACAAAAAGAAAGGGCTTATTTTGAAAAATGATCAAAACACGCTCTTTTAAAGTATCGATAAAATTATTTAGTTCTTGTTGAACCACGATGCAGATTAGTGGTACATACTTATTTTCTACTTAAACTATCTAGAAAAAACTCATGTTCATTTAAAAGTGGAATGAAAAACAATAATAATGATAATAACAAAAAGTTTAATGATATATTTTGTTGTGTATAAAACTTTTATCATTTGTTTTAGGTATACCATATCATTATAAAATTCACGTAACATTAAAGTAAGACTCATACTTTTCAAACAATACAACTCTTATCAAAAATATTTAGATACTCTATCACCAATCTTAAGGAGAAAATAATAATGAGATTAGAGAGTAAAAGGATTTATTTAAGACCTCTTTGTCAGCTAGATGCGCCTATTATATTAGAAAGTACAACGGATGATGAAATAAGGTATATGACTGGAACCAAGTCTACTTTTTCATTGGAGCAAATTAAAGCACATATAGATCATATAAATAATGATTCAAGTCGCTATGATTTCGCTATTTGTTTAAAAAGCACTGACGAAATGATTGGAGAGTTGTCGGTTTTAGATATCGATGAGGAGAACAAAAGAGCAGGATTCAGAATATCAATGCTTTCCATAGCATTAACAGGACACGGCTATGGAACTGAAGCTATTACAATTGTTTTAAAATTTGTTTTTGAACAACTATCATTAAATCGGTTACAGTTAGAAGTATTTAGCCATAATTTACGCGGAATTAAAGCTTATGAAAAGGTTGTTTTTTTAAAAGAAGGCACCTTACGTCAATCTTTATTTTATAACGATACATTCTCTGATGAAATTATTATGGCGATACTTGAAAGTGATTATAAAGATATGTCATTGTAAATAACTGTTCTTAAACTATTAACAACTTGAAAGAACCTTACCACAATATAATGTAGTAAGGCTCTTTCACTTTTATATCAAAATCAAATAACACTCCGAACACTTTTATACTAATATTAATACCAATTTCTCCACTCAATCCGTCGTAAAAAACTCCCTCGTCACATCAATAAATTGTTGTAACGGAGCTGTCATCCACTTATCTTTATGCCAAGCAATTTGTGTATAAATCGGTGAGATTGCATTTTCTACATGTAACTCTTTTATCGTCCCTTCTCGTATATCTTTTTCTACTACTATTGCTGGTAAAACTGCTATTCCTAAATCTGCAATAACACATTGTTTAATTGCCTCGACACTAACGAACTCAATTTTATTTGCTGGATACACATCTTCTGTACGAAATAGCTCTTCAAATAAAGTTCGGTACGAGCAACCAAGTTCTGTTAACAAAAGTGTTTCCCTCTCTAAATCTTTTATAGAAACGGAAGTTTGCTCGAGTAAATGATGCCCTGAAGCAGCTACTACTTTTAATTCTTCTTTCATAAGCGGCTCCACATGTAAAGCATCTTCTGTTTTACATTCGTCCAAAATAAAGGCAAGATCGACTTTTCCCTCCATCAATTGTTCCTTCGCATCTTTATTGGAATGTGCTGGTTTAAATATAAGCTTTATTTGAGGAAATTGCGCTTTAAACCTCTTTAATATAGATGGCAGCCTATATGTACATTGACTCTCTTGCGCACCGATTATTAACGTACCTGCTATTTCCTTATCATCTTTTACAGCCATTTTCGCTTCATTACTAAGTGCAATCATCTTGTCGGCATATAATTGAAACTTTCTGCCTGCTTCAGTTAAAAAAAGACGTTTTCCTAATCTTTCAAATAACGGCGTACCTAGCTCAGCTTCTAACGTTTTAATTTGCGCCGTTACGCTCGACTGAGCAAAGTTTAATTTCTTCGCAGTTTGTGTAAAATTCAAAGTATCCGCCGCTACTTTAAATGTAATTAATTGTTTTATCTCCATTTATCGTCCCTCTTTTCAATCGATATTTCCGATTGATTTCATCGAAATAATCCTCTTTGTCTATTGATATTTGTATTGTATGATAAAGAGCATCGACAAACAACAATAAAAATGGAGGTATTCCATATGAAGGCACTTTGTTTCGAACAATTTGGAAGTCCAGATGTACTACAATATAAAGAAATACATGATCCAATCATAAACCCAAATGAAATTCTTATCCGTACGAAAGCAATCGGTTTAAATTTCGCTGATATTTATAGACGCCGCGGTGATTATCATCTCGCTGGTAACCCCCCATATGTATTAGGTTATGAAGGGGCTGGCATTGTTGAAAAAGTAGGAGCTGACGTTACGAATATTAATCCTGGAGACCGTATCGCATTTGCTGACGTTCCATTTGCAAATGCAGAGCTAGTTGCTGTTCCATCTGAGAAAGCAATTAAGCTTCCAGATGCTATCACTTTTGAAACAGCCGCTTCTGTCTTATTACAAGGATTAACAGCACATTATTTAACGAAAGATAGCTATCAAATAAAACAAGGTGATATAGCTTTAGTACATGCCGCAGCTGGTGGTGTTGGGCAACTTCTTATTCAAATAATTAAACTACTAGGCGGAAAAGTAATCGGCCTCACGTCATCAAAAGGAAAAGCACAGATAGCTAGATTAGCTGGTGCTGATCACGTATTTTTATATACTAAAGCATGGCCTGCGAAAGTACTTGAAACAACAAACGGTGATGGAGTAAATGTTGTATATGAATCAGTAGGTTCTACATTAGAAGAAAGTTTTAGCGCTACTAAAACTGGTGGCACTGTCGTATTTTACGGGATGGCCGGCGGTAATCCTGCGCCTGTTGATCCGCGTATGCTTATGGATACTTCGAAAACTTTAACTGGTGGAGATCTTTGGAACGTGCTTACATCTTATGAAGAGAGAAAAGAACGCTCCTCTCAATTATTCGAATGGATTGCGACTGAAAAATTAAAGATCACAAGTTCTACTACATTCTCTTTACAAGATGGTGCCCGTGCTCATGAATTATTAGAGAGCAGAAAAAGTACTGGGAAGATTTTATTAATCCCATAATCGTTCCAATAACAAAAGGAAGCTAGAATGTATTTCTTTGCTTCCTTTTTAACGTTATTTATGTTCAATTTCGCTTCTTTTCAATAACCCTGTTATTTATATTTTTTCTGTCTACGCTTCTCTTTCTAGGCCCCTCATTTTTAAGTTTATGTAATAAACGAATCTAAATATTAAAGGAAAGAACAAACCTCCTGATATCAACGATCCAATAAATACAGTATCAATAAAAGAAAGAATCCCAAATAATAGCATTCCAAAAAAATAAAATACAACTGCACTCCAATAAATAAAACGTGGAAACTTAGTTTGGAAAGAATCACCTTTTTCACACGGTTTTCCAAATAACAAATGAACGAATTTAATCAACATAATCACTTCTCCATATAATTGTTAATATTCTTTTCTTCTTATAACTGAACATACATCACATACTATGTACCTTCTTTAAATTTTCCGACACCGAAGTTATTAACTATGTCGAATACGGTAGCCTTTTACTCATATATTTCATAAATGCAATTATATATTTTTATTTCAATACAAATCGTCTATCCCCTTTATCATGTTGCAATTCAAACAATACTGGATTACTAACAAATCTTTTTAGCAAAACATACGCCTCATGATCAGATATTTCATTAGGAATATTAATTCCACTAAATGATGTTGAGGTAATTAGTGTATGAAAATCGTATTTAAATTCATAATCACCAATATACGCTAGTGCCAATTTCCCTTTCCATTCAATTTGATATGTCTGCCCTTCTAATCTAGTAAACTTAATATTATGAAAGGCTGACGCATCATGACCAAGTAAATAAACGTCAAATGCAGTTAACTCTAAATCTAAGTCCTGCTGCTCATCTTCCGATAAACAATCAATTGCAAATCTTTTCCCATTTAGCGTATCCAAATTAAAAGGCGCCTCATCACTTCCTACACGAAACCCTTTAAAATCCCATTCTTCTGATGATAAAGTGCATCTATGGAAGTTGTTCCATACAATCTTAGCGTGCCAATCATCTTCTTCCTCATCCTCTTCATCTTCTTCATCCAAATCTTCCTCATCATAATCCGCGGTCTCTAAATGCAAATCAAAATACAAACCAGCCATACCATTTAACTCTTCTTCCTCTGCATATTTAAAATGTGCACTCCACTTAAAATTAACAATTCGATGACCATTAGGCCACGGGTTGTCCGCAAAATATATTCGATCCATATTCACACATTCCTTACTTTGTTTTATTTCTCGTATACTTACTTTAGATTCCGAGATGAAATGTAAGGCTGGACTAATGTCCCTCCAATACACTGCAAACTAATTTGTTGTTCCTACTCTCTAATTATACCATTACAATAATTTTCATAGTTCATATTTAACAGAATATTCCGTTTGAAATTAATGAATAATATACTGAAAAATAAAAAGGAAGCTAGATTTCTCTATCTTCCTTTTCTTACCTTTATATCTCTACACTTTCTTTCCCTTTTGCAACATAACTCATATCTCCAACAGACTCGACTGTGTATGTTCCGTCTTGATATACAATCTTCGTCACACTAGCATTTTCCACTCCAAGTCTTGTTTTGCTACTGTCTAGCATTTCAATTAATGCAGTAATCAAAAGCCCATGAACGACAACTAAAACGTTACCGCCACCATTTGCAGCAGATTCTTCACTAATTTTATCAATCTCTTCTTTTATACGAGTAGAAAATAATTCCCAATCTTCCGCCTGTTTCGTAGGGTCTGCTGCTCTAATAAGATTAATCACTTCTTGAATAGAAAACTTCATAAGTTCTTCTGGTGATGCAACACCTGCAGCTTTTCCAACTACATCCCACATATTTTCAAGTTTTTCACCTTCAAAAATACCAAAATTTAATTCTCGTAATTTTTTTCTTTTCTCAAGTTTTAACTTTGATTGCTCACTATATTTTAATACTAAATTAGCAGTTTCAATCGCTCGGCCGCTATCACTACTATACGCATTCGCAAAAGAAACATCTTTTAACCCTGTTCCTAAATTAGAGGCAACTTCCACACCTTTTTCTACTAACGGGGAGTCTGCCCAACCTTGCGCGCGATGATTCGTATTTAATATTGTTTTACCGTGTCTCGTAACATATAACGTAACTACATTCTCATCGCTATCTGTTTCTCGATTCTTCATTCTTTTCTCTCCCTTTACATTTCTATATCAATTTTACCATCTTAATTATTCATTTAGCAAAATATACGTAAGTGAATTTGCTAAATAAAAAAAAGCTATCTTTCTGTATATCTCTACAAAAAGATAGCATCTTTTATAATTACATTTCTTAACTGATATTCCTACTCAGCAAAAGCACTCGAATACTGTACAATTCCTTCTACACCTTGCAGAGCGTTCTCACTTAACTCCATCACCATAAATACTTCATCTGGCACTTCAAATGGTTCTTTTATATTCCCCTCACTTGCTTTCTTAAAGCCAAATTTTGGATAGTATTCTGGGTGTCCTAATACTACAACTGACCCGTATCCAAGTTCTTTCGCTTTTTCTAACGCAGCTCCAATAAGTTTTCCACCAATTCCTTTTTTCTGATAGCCCCTAGCAACTGAAACCGGTGCAAGTGCTAATGATTCTACAGAAGTTGCACCTTGTTTTATCTTTATTTTTGATAACAGAATGTGCCCAACAATTTCTTCATTTACCGCAACGATTGATAATTCAGGAATAAACGCGTCACATTTTCTAATACGACTCACAAGTTCATGTTCTGTTTTATCACTAAATTCTTCTTTTAAAAATGCTTGTTGTACAACTTCTTCTGTTTTTTTATAATCACTTTGTTGTTCTTGTCTAATCGTTACCATTTTAACTTATTCTCTATTCTTTCTTATTTCTTTTTGGATTTTACGAAGCGCTTTTTTCGATCCACGCTCAATATCATGTTGCATTTTTCTTTCTTTATAATCGACAAATAGTGTATTTAAATCGTATCCCTCTGGGTATAATTCTTTTGCTGCTACCTCTAACGTAATACGTTTTACATTCACTTCAACGAATTCACCGTTATAATATACAACGACGTTATAGAAATTATCTATTTCCTTATAGATGATACCAAAATCATCATAATCTAATACATTTACACGATCGCCGATTTTGTACTCGTAATGATTTTCTCTTTTTTCTTGCACAAATTTCGGTTTTCTAATTTTGCTTTCATTCAGTTTTTCAAAACGATATTCTTTATTTTCCATGTACTCTTTCGCTCTTTTCAATACATGTTCTCTTACGTTCATTTTATTTGCAATCCAAAGTGCATTACTTTCACCTGATTTTCCGATTACTAATTTATAAAGTGGTTCTAGTGTCTCACTATTAAATTGCATCGCTGCATTCATAAAATCATCATGCATTTCTGAGAATCGTTTAATTTCACCATAATGAGTACTCGCAACTGTAATACATCCCGCAAGATAAAACTCCTCTAAAATAGAAATTGCAAGTGCTGCCCCTTCATTCGGTTCAGTCCCGCTTCCTATCTCATCAAATAATAGTAGCGTATTATTATTTGACATCCTCATAATTTCAGATAGATTTTTCATATGAGATGAAAATGTACTTAGTGCATTTTCGATACTTTGATTATCACCAATATCTACAAATACATTTTCGAAAATAGCAATTTCTGTTTCTTTATCTCCAGCGATGTGCAGACCTGACATTGTCGCTAATGTTAGTAGTCCAATTGTTTTTAATACAATTGTCTTCCCGCCCGCATTCGGTCCTGTAATAATTAAACTACGGTAACTTTGACCGATTTCAAAGTGTAACGGTACTACTTTTCCACTTAAAAGCGGATGCTTACAATTTACTAAATGAATATAGCCATGATCATTTAATTTCGGCTCTATTCCATCGATTGATTTACTAAACTTCGCTTTCGCAAATACCATATCATATTGACTAATCAATTCCATATTAATTTTTATATGATAAATGTTTTCTACTACCATTCCTGATAAAGTCGCTAAAATTTGATACTCTTCCATCGCTTCTTCTGCTTTCAAACTTGCGAGTTCCGCATTTAACTTTGTAACCGTATGCGGTTCTATAAATACAGTAGAACCTTTAGCGGACGCTTCAACTATACTTCCCGCAACTTGATTTTTATAAGAAGATTTAATTGGAATCGTATACCTATCATCCTTCTTACTAATAAAGAACTCTTGAATATACTTCTTATTTGCACTACTATTTAAAAACTTCGTTAAGCGCTCCTTTATTTTTCCGTCTACCGAATCAATGTTATTGCGAATTCGTTTTAATTCCTTACTCGCAGCTACATCAATACTATTACCTTTAATGGAAAAGTTGATTTCCTCTTCAATACTTTTATATTCAGTCATTGAATTCGCATAAGAAGCTAATACTGGCGCAAAAAATTCTTTATCTAACATAAATTTTTTAATCTTTCTACAGCCGCGTAAAAAGTCAGAAACACTTACTAACTCTTCAGGATCTAAAATCATCCCTTTTTCTAATTTTTGAATTGTACTAGCAATATTTGAAATGCCAAAGAAAGGAACATGCCCCTCTGCATCTACTATAGCTCGTGCTTCTGTTGTTTCATTCAAACGATTCCTCACTACTTTTATACTCGTACTCGGCTCTAATTTATTTAATAATTCTTTACCTAACCCACTTACACAATAAGATTTCACTATATCCTTCAATTCATTATATTGTAACTTTTCAAAAGTCATCGTATTCATTTTGTTTCTCCTCACTATGATTGATTTTTATCATAAATGAAGATACCTACTCATTAGATTCCAATGAGTTCTACATGATTCATTTACCATTTTTATACATTCAAAAAATATACAAAAAAGCTGCGGGGATACCGCAGCTTTTACATTTACAAGGCATGTGTAATAACATATGAGAAAATAAGCCATAAAAAACGGATGGCACTCCCCTTATTACACGCTTTATAAAGTATTGTAGGTATCTTCATAGGTATCGAAATAAATCCATGACAAAATTAGGGGTATGATATACATAAAAATCCCCTGGTCTTATCCGATTTATTTCATTAAATTTTTCCTATTTAGTACCTACCGCACTCACAAAAAAGCACCTCTCATTAATTTATATTATAGTCATTGAAATCTAATTTACTGAAATCATCATACTATATGTTTTGTGATAAGTAAAGGTGTCAGACTATTCCCTTGCAGATTGTAAAGCTTTCGTATAATCCACCTTTTTCTCAAGTGTCTTTTTTGCCTCTTCAGCCGTTACTATATAATCTACCGGAATATGTAGTAATACATCCTTATTATCATTTGGCAACTGAATCATTATATCATCCACACTACTTTTACTATCTTCAATCGTTTTATTAAATTCCTGAATACTTCTCGCAACCTCCGCTTATACGAATGTCATTTACTTTCCCTAATACATTTAATAATTATGACAAGCAATCATAGGAGGTTACTATATGAGCGAACAATACATCATTTTACATGGGCCTGCTCTTGAACCAAATTTAATTGGTCCCACACTACCACCAATTCCACCATTTACATTTCCGACCGGACCTACTGGAATCACAGGACCTACTGGTGCGACAGGTTTTACTGGAATTGGAATAACTGGTCCCACTGGG
>NZ_WIPE01000069.1:310313-326277 GCF_009760835.1 Bacillus sp. EE-W1
CCGGAATTGGAATAACTGGTCCCACTGGAGCAACCGGTTTCGGAATACTCCCCGTATTTGGAACAATAACTTCTGAAATAGGTATCGGTTTTTCAGCAGTAGTTAATACAAATGTTAATTTCACCATTCCAGGACCTGTTAGTGGAGCTACTCTAAATCCAGTAGACAACTCCATTACAATTAATACCACTGGTATATACGCTGTATCCTTTTCAATCGTATTTGCGATACAAGCTATTTCGTCTAGTATATTAAATCTTACAATAAACGATTCTATTCAATTCGCAATTGAAACACGAGTTGGTGGTGGTCCTGGGGTAAGTGCTACATCCGCCAGAACAGATTTATTACCTTTAACCCAAGGAGACGTTCTTCGAGTACGAATAAGAGAAGCCACGGGTGACATTATTTATTCCAACGCATCTCTCGTTATTTTAAAAGTCGACTAGTTCATTTATGAAAATAAAAATTTAGGAATGATAACAATATAAAAAGAAGAGGAGGACTTATATTTCAGTCTTCCTCTTCTTTTTTATCAGCAATTCACTGCTGAACATATATGGAAACTGATCCTCCACTTACATGGAACTGCCCCCATCCGTCCTTATTAATTGTTACAGTATTTGTTTGATTACCCGTCATATCGTACCATACTTCCCCTGCGTTATTCTTTCCAACTTCCATCCACTTTGATCCTCCTGGCCCATCTGAGATTAATGTCGCTAAACCGGAATCTGCATGTACACCATCACCTTCTCTTGTCCATCCAATTACATCTGGATGGTCTAAATAATCACGCTGCGTACCATATGCAAAGTTTTTTCGTGCCGTCAAAATCGGATCAATTTTATCTTTTAACGCTGGAATTTCATGACTACTATTTCCGTTTGTCCCATAGTAATCACCATAGAAAACTGAAGGATAGCCCTCTGCACGAGTTAAAATAAATGCATATGCCAACGGTTTAAACCACGGACTTACTACAGATTCCAATGATTGTCCAGGCTGAGAATCATGATTCTCAACGAGAGTAACTGCAAGTGCAGGGTGATTTTGCATTACTGTTCCATTTAAAATATTTCTCATATCATAATTCCCATTTCCTTTTGAAGCATAATGAAAATTGTAATGCAGTGGTGCATCAAATACAGATTGATTATAATTGACCTTCGCTAAATAATTATTTAAAGTTCGAATATCATTTTGCCAATATTCAGCTACTGTAAACATTTCTTTCCCCGTTTGCTGTCTGACATGATTTACCCAATCGCGTAAATATTCATGATCAATATGTTTAACAGCATCTAAACGAAAGCCATCTAAATTTAATTCATTCGCATACCACTTTCCCCAATTTTTCATCTCATTCGCAACATCTGGATGATCAAAATCAAGATCTGCATACATCAAATAATCATAATTTCCATTCTCGCTAGACACTTCCCAGTCCCATGCTTTACCTATCCCCCTAAATTTATAAATTCGATTTAATTTCCTTCCTTCATCCCAATCCGTTCCGTCAAAATGATACCATTTCCATTTGAAATTAGAATAAGCATCGCCACGCCCTGGAAAGTTAAACCCTGTCCATGCATTAATTTCATAATCACCGGATACTTCAATATTTCGATTGTTACGGTCTACCTCGACAACTGTTACAGTTTCAGTATAATCTGCTCCACCTTTGTGATTCATAACTACATCACCATATACATCAATGTTTTGCTTATGTAAAGCTTCAATTGCAGATTTCAGCTGTGCTTTTGTCCCATATTTCGTCCGCACCGTTCCTTTTTGATTGAATTCTCCCAAATCATATAAATCATACGCTCCATATCCTACGTCATTTTGCGTAGTTCCTTTATATGCAGGCGGTA
This sequence comes from Bacillus sp. EE-W1, assembly GCF_009760835.1. Classification (NCBI taxonomy): domain Bacteria; kingdom Bacillati; phylum Bacillota; class Bacilli; order Caryophanales; family Bacillaceae; genus Bacillus; species Bacillus sp. EE-W1. The sequence continues at coordinate 312,191 of NZ_WIPE01000069.1, forward strand.
TCCAGACAGATGTAATTCCTTTCTGAGCTAAATTTCCAGCATCCGAACGCAAACGATTCCAATGATTCCCATCATTCGGAGCATACCACTCAAAATACTGCATTAACGTTCCATTGTTAACCGTATCTGCATAAACTTTACTCCCCCCATATATACTAGGTAAATACAAAACAATCGACAAGCCGACTACTGTTATTCTTTTCAACATATTTACATCATCCCCTTCCAAGAAAACGTTTGCATAGTTTATCGGAATTATTATAATATTCGTTCTACAATTAGTAAAGTAGCAATCTCTCACTCTCCCACATTATTTTTTAATCTAACTTCACATATTTAACAAATACTTCAAAGTAGTTTTCATTTCACATCTTATTCAAGATTGTTTACAATTTATCTATAAAAGCATGACGGAGGGATTTCTATGACCGACTTTCAAAAACAATTTTTCGCACGATTACATATAGAAGAAAAACAAAAAGTTTCATTTGAAGATTTACCTAACATTATGTACGCGATGGCACAAACTGTCCCTTTTGAAAACTTAAATATACTCGAAAACAACTTTACAGAAATATCAAAAGAAAATCTAAAAGAAAAAATTTTAGTAAACAACCGTGGCGGTCTTTGTTATGAACTCAATCCTACTATGTACTACTTCCTTAAAGACGCTGGATTTGATGTTCATCTCGTTTCAGGAACAGTGTACAATGCTGCAAATTCTATATGGGCTGTTGATTCTGGACACATCGCAACTGTTTTAGCACATCATAATGAACTTTATTTAATTGAAGTAGGATTCGGATCATACTTACCTCTTACACCTATTCCTTTCTCAGGTGAAGTCATTCACTCCATTACAGGAGATTATCGTATTCGTAAAGAAATGACTGAAAAGGGAAATTACATGTTAGAGATGCGTAAAAACAATGAGTTTTTGGATCAATCTTCTGCTGATGATTGGACGTTAGGCTATGCATTTTATATAGAAGAAGTGGATGAAGAAAAGGCAAATGCAGCACAAGAAATTATCGTTGAACATGAGGGCTCACCATTTAACAAAGTACCTCTTATTGTAAAACTAACTGAAGATGGGCATGCATCTTTAACAAAGGATAGTCTCACAATAGCGAAAAACGGTAAAAAAACGAAAGAAAACGTTACAGATGTGCAATATAAAAATCTTTTACATTCAAAATTCGGAATTACATTATAATTTTTTTAGCCTTGTCATTTTAGCAAGGCTTTTCAATTTTCAGCAGGGATTTTTTGCAATTTGTTGTATTTCATAGTTATATAGGAATATAACTACATATTTAGAAAGGAAATGATTATGACAGAACTTAAAGATCGACTACAAGTAGATGATAAAGAGAAATGGGATTTAACGGATATTTATCATACAATTGAAGATTGGGAAAGCGATTTTCATAAAATTGAAGTATTAACGAAAGAATTACATGAGTTTAATGGACATATTCACGATGGCAATAGTTTATTAGCCTATTTAACAAAGAGCGAAGAAATTTCTAGCATAATATCTTTAATGTTCGCTTATGCACGATTACAATCTGATCTTGATACGCGCGATACTGACGCTCAATCTCTTGTCGATAAAGTATCACAATTACACGTGAAAGTAAGTGCGGCTAAATCTTTCTTTTCCCCATTCTTACTTAGCGTAGATGAAAACACATTACATTCTTACATAGAAGAAGCAGAAGGTTTACAATATTATAAAGAAGACTTATTTGAATTATACCGTTATAAAAAACACGTATTGAATAAAGACCAAGAAGAGATTTTATCACAAATGGGTGAAGCACTTTCCTCCCCGCAGCATACATACGGCATGTTAAATAATGCAGATATACTATTTGGTGAAGTGACTACTGATGAGGGAGAAAAAGTTACTTTAACGCGTGGAATGTATGCAAAGTTAATAGAAGATGAAAATCGCGAGAAACGTAAAGAAGCCTATAAAGCTTATTACAAACCATACGTTCAATTAAAAAATTCTATCGCTTCTACTTTATCTGCTGCTATTAAAAATAATGTTACTGTTTCAAAGCTAAGAAAATATCCATCAGCTTTAGAAAAGTCATTATTTGGCGACACGGTTCCGAAAGAAGTATATGAAAATTTAATTGAGACGACGAAAAAAAATATTCAATCACTACATACTTATAATGAACTTCGAAAAGAAAAATTACATGTAGATGAACTACGCCAGTACGACTTGAGCGTTGATTTAGTAGCGGGTGTAAAACAAGACATTCCATATGACAAAGCGTTTGACATGATGATCGAATCACTAGCTCCATTAGGTGAAGAATATATTGAAACATTAAAAAGCTTTAAAGATAAGCGTTATATTGACGTGAGAGAAACGCCAGGAAAACGTTCCGGCGCTTATAATTTTGGTGTATACGGTGTTCATCCTTTCATTCTTTTAAATCATCACGATGATTTAAATAGCCTTTTCACTCTCACTCATGAATGTGGACACGGTATGCATACGCACTACTCACACGGATACCAACCGAGAATTTCTGCACACTATACTATTTTTGTTGCAGAAGTCGCTTCTACAGTAAATGAAGTCCTATTAATTCATCATTTATTAAAAGAAGCAAAAGATGCTAATGTACGTAACCATTTAGTAAATCATTTCATCGACAAATTTAAAGGCACTTTCTTTACACAAATTATGTTCGCTGAGTTTGAAAAAATCACACATGAAATGGCGCAGCAAGGTAAACCATTAAATGCCCAAGTCTTTAGCGAAGTTTATGAAAACTTGTTTAGAGAGTATAATGGCGACTCCCTCGTATTTGACGAAGAAGTAAAATACGGCTGGGCTAGAATACCGCATTTCTATCGTCCATTTTACGTGTACAAATACGCAACTGGTTTCGCTTCTGCAATCCAAATTGCTGATAAGTTATTGAGCGGCGATCCAAATACTCAAAAACATTATATTGAATTCCTTAAAGGCGGAAGTTCTGACTATCCATTAAACTTACTGAAAAAAGCTGGAGTTGATTTAACTACGCCAGAACCGATTGAAAGTGCACTAAATCGTTTTAGCTCACTTGTTGAAGAGTTTTCAGCATTATAAAAAGCATGCAGAGTATATACTCTGCATGCTTTTTTCATTTCGGATACTCTATGCCAAATGTTGCTGCGTCACACAATGAATCATGCCACCATACGCAAACAGTTCATTTACATAAATACCGACAATTCTTCTTCCTGGAAACTGCCCTTCCATGATTTGAAGCCCTAACTTGTCATGTTCATCACCATATATAGGAACTAATACAACTTCATTTCCAATGTAGAAATTCAAATATGAGCCCTTACAGTCTGCTTCTTTTACCACTTTTCTTGTCACCGGTACTGGTATGAGCTGAAATGGTTTTCCATCTATATTTCTTGCTTGTCGCAATTCTTGATAATGCTTTTCGTACGCCTCCAAAAGGTATGATTCACTTTCTCCGAAAGGATCATATTCATAAAGAATTGTATTTTCATTTACAAAACGTGCTGCTCCATCAATATGGTAATCCGTATCTTCATCATAATTATCCTCACCGCGAATGCCCGTTATCCATATAAAATTCGTTACCCCTAAATGCTTCGTTAACTCTATTTCAATCTCTTCCTGACTTAGTGTAGCATTTCGATTTTCATTTATAATAGAAGTTTTTGCCGCCATTAAGGTTCCATTTCCGTTTATCTCTATTCCCCCGCCCTCTAGACAGACACTAGAATTAACTTTTGGAATGCTATACATTTCACTTATTTCCGCCGGAATACCCGCATTATTTTCATACGGATATTTCTCACCCCACCCATTAAAAGTCCAGTGTGTTAAGCAGAGATTGCCTTCCTTATCTTTTACAAAAATCGGTCCATTATCTCTTACCCACACATCATCCGTCTCTTGAACTAAGAAATCAATTTTATCCATATCCACTTTCGCTTCCATTAACTTCGATTGGACATGTACTTTTTCTTCTTCATCATATACAACAATATGCACAATTTCTCCGTAATGAAGCTCCTTTGCCATCGTTACCCAAATATCATCTAGCTTAGCTCTGTAACCTCCACCTCTATGAGCTTTATCATGAGGCCATTGGAGCCATGTCCCCTCATGCTTTTCCCACTCAGCTGGCATATAAAACAAACTATTTTCCATATTTCTCATACATGTTCACCCCTTCTTCGAATGTAAGTTCAGTCTAAACTTTGACATCGTGTTAAGGTCAACAGAAATATATTAACTACTTCATAAACTGATTCTTTATTTTCCCTTGTGATACACTACTTCTCCTTGTAAAACCGTCACTAAAACTTTCGCATCTGGAATCTTATCGACACTCATTTTAGTAATATCTTCATTTAGTAATATCATATCGGCTGATTTACCTACTTCGATTGAACCAGTAATATTATCAAGGCCTAATGCTTTAGCGGGCTTAATTGTATATGCATCAATAGCTGCATATACATTAGACAAGCCCTTTTCATTAATACTTAGTGCATTTGAAATTGTCACAAGTGGATTTAGTTCATTTACATCCCAATCACTACTAAGTGACACGTTTGCTCCTGTTTTCCAAATGCGTCCTAACGGCATAATTCGTTTCATCTGTTGATTTGTAAAATACGTACTTGCCCAGCTTTGTTTAGGATCTTCTGTAAAATCATGACCTACTTGGAAATCAGCGCTAATACCTAACTTAGCAAAACGATTTATATCACTATCTTCTACCATCTCAACATGCGTAAGCGTATAAGGCTGATTCGCCCCTTCTTTTTTCGCTGCCTCAATTGCATTTAAACTCTCTCTTACCCCGCCATCTCCAATCGTATGAATGAGCGCACCGTAACCAAGTTTATTAAGTTCCTTCAACCACCATTTCATTTTCTCTTCTGGAATATAGTTCAAACCGTACGGCGTTCCCTGAAACCACTCAAATTTATATTTTTCTAGTATTTTAGCTGTACTGTTAATGCTAATTCCATCACTATACATCTTCACTTGATTAATAAGCATTCGAGATGATACATCATCACGCTTAATCTTTTTGAAATACTCTATTTGTTCTGCTTCATTTAAGTTCGGATATACCCACGGACGAAGTACTACTCGCGACGTTAACTTTTTCTCATCGTTAACTTTATTCCAAACATCTAACCAGCCTCGTTTCCAATAAAGACGTCCATCGCCGACTGTAGTAATCCCATTCTTCGCAACCTCATCTAAACCGTCCAGCAAACCTTCATAATTTTTTTCAAAGAGATTAGGCTGAGAATTCCATGCTTTTTCCATCACGATATCTCCTGCTGTATCATACAGAAGCCCGAAAGGTTCTCCTGTTTCTGGATCCCGGATGATTCTTCCGCCTTGCGGATCTTTCGTCTCTTTATTTATTCCCGCTACTTCCAATGCTTTTGAGTTAACCCAGACAGAATGAGAAGTTCTTTCCATAATTAATACAGGGTTATTAGGAAATAACTCATCAAGAACTTGTAATGGCGTTTGTTGTTCTGACTTTTCGTCCATATCTTTTAACAGCTCTTCCAAACTAAATCCTGTTCCACTTATCCATTCGCCATCTTTCACATCTTTTTTACAAACCTTTAAATACGAGCGTTGTTCTTGCAACGAAGCATCCGGTGAAACACTACAATTCCCTGCTGCTGGTGATTTCGCCTCAAATATATGATTATGATTGTCCACAAAACCAGGAAGAATAAAACGTCCTTGTAAATCCACCACTTTCGTATCTTCATTTATAAATTCTTCTACATCTTTGTTTGAACCAACAAATGTAATTTTCCCTTCTTTAACGGCTACAGCCTCTACAATGTCTTGCTTGCCATTTGAAGTATAGATGGTACCATTTTTAAACACTACATTTTTGGGCAACTGATTAGGTAGAACGAAGCTACCATTCTCACCTTCTCCTACTCCAGGAGTACACGCTGAAACCCATGTCATACTTAGAATCAGACAAATAATCATGATTGTTCTTTTCATTTTCTTTCTCCTTTTTATTATGATGAATTACTTACATAAATAGAATAAGGATTGACATAATGTTAATGTCAATCCTTATCCTCAGTCTATTTTCATAACTAAAAAACAAATTTGTGTCACATACTCCTCTACTAAACAATCACATTCAGGTCCCTTTATGTAGACCTCATATGGTGAATCATCTATTACATAACCATTTCTTTCAATCCATTTTTCTAACGCAATATAAGCGTAGCCTATATAGTCATAACTTCCATAATGCATAGTAGTAACGACTTGATGTGGATTTAATTTTTTTATTTCATATTCTTGTACTACATCTCTATTGTTCCCATGCATGACCGGAATCCTTAATTCAACATCACTTTCATTTGGAATATACTCTTCATCATAAAAGACCGTAGAGGGCGAACCAACTATTGATAAGTTATGCTTTTGTACTTTTTCATATAAGTCATAAAAATAATCATCCATATCATCTATATTTATTTGCAGTCTTTGAGCAATTACTGTTATTTCATTTCTCATTCCAATTAATATATCGTAACTTCTATGGCGAGCAATATGCAGGCCATTATTCACATTTACCATTTCATTCATTTCTGAAATAACCTGTAAATTTTGCTTCACTTCGTGAGACAACTCTATAATTTGTGCTTGCATATGTTTCACAAACGAGTCTTGATCTGATGACTGCAAAATGATTTTAATTTTTGGTAGAGGGAACTTATACTCTCTTAACTTTTTTATTTTCAACGCTATTTCTAACTGTCCTTGCTCATAATATCTATACCCATTTTCCGGGTTCACATATGCTGGTTTTAATATATCCTCTTTGTCATAATGCCTTAGCATCCGTGTACTCATTTTACAAATCCGTGAAAACTCAGTAATTGTATACATATACTTACCCCTTGAATACATTTTCTTATAAGCTTATTTTAAAACCAATCAAAAATCTTCTTAACTGAAAAATCTTCATTCTGATTTTTCAATCTCCTCATTTTTGAAGGTAATAAATGACGAGGGCAATACCACGTTAAACAATTTATTGCGCCTCCCATTGTCGATATTTCTCCTACATGAATTTGAATAGCTTGTTTCTCCGTATGCTGTTGAATATATTGTAAAACTTCCCTATCTTTAGCTAATCCAAACTTAGGAACATAAATCGTATCACATGTTTCTAACATATTTATATACAACCCTTTTGCCGATGCTATTTCTTCATCATATTGTCCCTTTTCTGTATATGACGATGGAACAACTATAAATTTAGCTTCTGGCATTTGCTCTTGAATAATTTCTTGAACATTATATCTAAATTCATGATCCCCTAAAAAATCACTAATAAACATCGTATGTTCATCAATAAATTTAACCATTCCGTCTGCATGTGCAAGTACGTCCCCTTCTTCAGCAGGAATAATAATAACTCGGCTCACATCCAAATCCCATTCCAGTTGCTCTATAATTTCTTCTTCCGTCCAATCATCATTATCATCGAATATGCGTTCCGTTACTATAACAGTATCTTTTTTATTCCAAATAAGATTTCCACCGTCTAATATCAATGGAGACTTCCCATATTCAAAATCGTTCTTTTTTAACCATTTATTAAATTGTTGATCTAAATATCTCCATTGATCTTTCGGTAAGTAATTTGGTTGATATTTAAATTTAACTAAATGATTTGTAACAACTGGTGCAACATCTCTTAGCCAAATATCATCATACTCAAAAAAGCTTGTATGAAAGTCTTGCTCTTCAATGGATAAAGAAACAAGTTGATCAGTAAATGATTTATTTTCATTTAAGTATTCATTAAAATAAATCAGGTCTTCATAAAATGGACGATAATATGCATTTGATTTATCTGGTATTGCAGTAAAAATAATTCCATTATGTTTTTGTTCCATATTATTTACCTCGCTTTTTAATAATGGTTGAATAACTAATTTCACTATGCCAACTATTTCTCTTTTCATAACAATGTTCGAAACGTGCACATTTCATGAATGGATTATAGCACGGAGAAATATTATATATTTATATAAAAAATATATAGCCGTGGTTGAGCGAAAAATTGACTCTTGACAGGGTTTTAAAATGCAATAATAAAAATTTATATGAAAGTATGAAATTTAATAATAGAATCATAAGCCCTATCATTATGAAACTAGTTAATATTATTCCTTTCAATGCCCTTGCTCCTTTTTGCGAAAAATAAAACATGACAAAATAGATAAAGGTAACAATGTACCTATTTTGTCGGTAGGTTGCTGAATTTCAATCGATTATTTCAATTGAATCGGTTGTTGCTGTGTAACACAATGAATCATGCCGCCATTTTTATAAAGCTCTCTCACATCAATACCAACTACTTTACGATCTGGATATAACTTCTGAATCGTATCGTTTGCGATTTTATCATTCGGATCATTATAATTAGGAACCAATACCACAGCATTCCCAATATAATAATTGATATACGAGCCTTTATAATCGAGAGCTTTTCCATTTTCTAAAGTAACTTTATCTTTACTAAGGAGTAAGTATTCATACTTATACTTCTGTCCTGAAGCATTTTTTGCATCTAACAATGTATCCATATCCTTGTTTGACAAACCCCATTCGGCTAGGTCATCTTCTTTCATCGTTACAATGGTAGATTTACCATGGAATTTAGCAAATCCATCGATATGAAAATCAGTAATATCTAAATTAGGTACTCCATCTAACCAAATAAAGTTTGATACTCCTAGGTCACTTATATACTTTTCAATTTCCTTTTCTGATAAATTTGGATTTCTATTTTTATTTGTTACTGCACTTCGAGTTAATAAAGCAGTCCCATTACTGTCTAATTCAATTGCGCCGCCTTCAAGGACAAAGTTCCCCCAATCAATCCTTTCAATCCCTAATTGTTTACTAACATTTTCACGTATACGAGCATCATTTTTATAAGGTGTTTTCTTTCCCCAACCATTAAATGCCGGATCTAATATTTTGAGATTTTTATTATTGTCATAAACAAAAATCGGTCCACTATCTCTTGCCCATACATCATCAGTAGGAGCGATAAAGAAATCAATTTTATCTATATTCAGTCCTTTATCTATTAAAAGATTATTGATGCGCTCTTTCTCTTCCTCATCGTATGCAACAATATGAACTTTTTCACCCTCAGTTAAAGCGCTTGCCATCTTAACCCAAATCGGTTCAACTTCCTGCTTATATTCTTGACCATATGTGTATTCATGAGGCCATTGCAACCATGTACCTTCATGCTTATCTTTTTCATCTGGCATCGTATATTTTCCAACCTTTTTCTGTACCTCTACTTTTTCACTCTCTTTCCCTTTTGAATTTTCATTACCACCTTCAAAAGAACAACCACTAATAATCGTTGCGGATAATACACTTATTAAACAAAACTTTACTACTTTTTTCATTTTTTCAACCTCCTGTTCCTATCTCCAATAATATAAAGCTTCACATAGTGTGAATCTCAAGCTTTTTCTTCAATGTAAAAATTACCAATTATCCTTTACATTCATATCATTTAACTACCTATATAGATTTATTCAAATATCAACCACCTTTCTCACCTACTTAGTCAGCAAATAGAACATGACTAAATAAAAAAAATCGGTATTGATAATTACATATCAATACCGATTTTTAAAATTATTATTTTCCTTCTATTAAATCATTCGCCATTTTCCTAAACTCCTGATTAAACGAATCATTCATACCATTTTGTACGTTAGAGAATAATATTACAAACGTTCGTTTATCCCGGTTAAAATTATTAAATGTATTCCAACCAGCTAATACACCATGATTATGATAATAATCTGGATTAGTATAGAAACTAAACCCATATTTTCTTACAGATGATGCAGTAAACATATCTGATACACTTTGTTTAGAAATCAACTTTCCATCCATAATAGCCTCATCTAATCTTTTCATATCTTCAATAGTCGTATACATTTCACCACACCCATACAGCCAATTCATTTTTAACCGAGGCGCAGCTATTAACTCGTTATCTTTTTTCGTATAACCTTCTGCTAAAAAAATATCTTCAGGGAGAGTTGCACCCATTCCAGATTCATGCATTTCAACAGGCGTAAAAATATTTTCTTTCACATATTCAGCAAGCGGTTTATTCGATATCTTTTCTACAATATACGCAAGTACCATATAATTATAGTCTGTATATTTCCATCCTGTCCCTGCAGGAAATTGCAATTTTTGTGCACCAATCCACGTTACTAACTTTAATCGTGACGCCGCATCAACCCTACCTTGTCCCTGATCTGGCAACCCAGACGTATGGGTTAACAAATTTCGTAACGTAATGTTTTTATCTGCCGGAAATGATGGAATATACTTATTTACATTGTCTTCAATATTTAATTTCCCTTTTTCTTTTAGCTGCATAATAGATATTGCAACGACTGTTTTCGTAATAGAACCAATGCGATATTTCGTTCTTGGCGTTGTTACTACTTTATCTTTCACATTCGCATACCCATAACCTTTGCGTAAAATTACATGATCTTTACTAGCTACAAGAACACTCCCATTAAATCCTTTATCTTTTAAATATTGATCTAGTTTTCCAGCTGCAACTTCATAGCGCTTTTTCTCATTCGCATCAACTTCTTGCATATCGCCCTTTTTCTTACTATTTACATTAGAAAATGCCTTTATATCATATTTCTTACCTTTATTTGCATGTATTAGTGTAACGACACTCCCACAAAAAATAGCAAAAATAAAGAAAACAATTAACCATTTCTTTAGCATAATAGGAACCCTCTTTTATCTAGTTTCACTTAACATGCATCCATTCTATTCTATATCTTTTAATTTTCAAATATTTCATAATATTATCTATCTATTATTCACCTATTTAAACTAGATTCCTTTTTCTCATATTCAGTTTTTGGCTACTCTCTATTGTATTTCTTTCTTGCAAAATTTCCACCTTACAATCGGATACACCCTACTATAATTTCAACAGCTTATGTAACATTTGTTACACATAATAAGAAATGGAGTTGTTACGATGAAAAATACCGATAAACACAATCGTTTAAATGATATGATGTTCCATTACAGAGTAACAAAAAAAAACATAGTTTTAATTGAATATTACGGAAAATAAATTAAAATATTAAAAGGAAATGATGCTGAAAAATTTTTAAACAAAATAAATCATGCACATAACATAACGATACAGAAAAACAACTCATTATGGCTAAAGTAACAGGTAATTTCAAAAGAGGTAATGAACGTCATTGAAAACGAATCTCATTTATTTTTTGATTATACAACATATAAAATAGAAATGTCGCACATTCGGCATTTCTTTAGAATTTCTTCATATAAAATTTACATTACTAACTTTCTTTTATTTTTTGCTTTTACTATATAAACTCACTGCCGAAATACTTAGTAATACCACTATACACAACCACGCACACGTATACCCTTTCTCATCGACAATATACCCAAATAAAACAGGTGCAACAATAATAGCAATTTGATTGAATGTCAGCGCCAAACTAACTGTTATTCCAACAGATTCTTCACTTGCCAATTCAGCAACTTCGACGATAAAAAGACTAAACCAACCAATTGAAAAGAAGCCTAACAATGCGCTGACACCATACAATACTCCACTCGTTACTGTATGTATGCTCATTACTAACAATAGAATCAAACCGATAGAAGCACAGACAGTTATAAATAAAGGTATGCGCCGATTCCCCTTATAAAACACATCACTAATAGCTGCTAATGCAACACGGCCAATCATTCCAGAAAAGAACATAACTGAAAATACTGTTCCGGCTACAATAGATGTAATGGATTGTTCCCTTACTAAAAATTTCATAAAGTGTCCAACTAACACCATTTGTAATGAAATCATGCAAATACCTGTTATATAAATTGGATACAACTCTTTTTTACATATCACTACTTTTAGCTGCATCCATAAAGAATTTTTAATATATTCTTTCCTTACATCCTCTTGGACATATGGCTCTTTATAAAATATAAAAAATAATAAACCTCCAATTATACAAATGCATGCCATACTATTTATCGCATAAGTCACATTATATTGTATTGTAAGAAACGGGATTAAAACTCCCGCTAACGCGCCACCAATCGGTATACCAGCTTGCCTTATTCCCATCGCTAATCCACGATTTTCTTTTGGAAACCATTTTAAAATCACTTTACTTCCTCCTGGCTGGGAAACACTATAAAACATTCCTACTAATAAAAGTACAAATAACAGTCCATTAAATCCATTTACTATATTAGTTAGTAAAAGCGAACCTCCTAGCAAAAATGAACTTATAGAAATTAACAACTTTTCATCATATTGATCAAGTAGCCGCCCAACAAAAAGCATACAAAATAATGGTCCAACATTTACAAAACTTACTAACAATCCACTCTCCATATTCTTAAGCGCATATTCTTCTTTCCAAAATAACGCCAAAACTCCAACACCATACGTTATAAGCGTCGCTGTTGTTTGAGCAATCGTCGCAACAATTAACATCATCCACTTATAAGTACTTTTCATCCTTTCTTCGATTAACACAATCATCCCTCCACCCCCTTCAATTGTATGAAAGTTCTGATATCATATAAAATAAATATTCATCATATAATCCATCAAAAAAATTGATACCTTTTCGGAGGAATGAAACGTGGACATAAAAGATTTAACTGTATTTTACGAAGTTGCGAAGGAAAATAATATTTCTCACGCAGCTAAAAATTTGAACTATGTACAATCAGGCGTAACAATGCGTATGAAACAACTAGAAAATGAATTAGGTGTGCCTTTATTTTACCGTAACGGAAAAGGTGTAACTTTAACTTCTAACGGTGAGATTTTATTAACATACGCTAAACAAATTATCCACTTAATGGATCAATCTATAAAAGCGGTTCAAAGTAATGGAACTGAGCCAAAGGGCACGTTGAAAATCGGATGTACAGAATCTACAACTGCGGTAAGGCTTCCCTCTATATTAACGGCCTACTATGAGAAACACCCAAAAGTCGAATTGATTTTAGAAACAAATACGACCGAACAACTAATTAGGCTAGTGTTAGAAAGAAAACTAGACGGAGCGTTTATAGCTGGCTCTACTCAGCACGCTGAACTTCATACAAGTGTATTTCGTGAAGAAGAATTAGTTCTCATTAGTAAAAAACCTTTACCCTCTCTTACAGACATAGAAGATATGAATTTACTCGCTTTTAGTCAAGGTTGCTATTATAGAAGTTTATTAGAAGACTGGCTTCAAGAAGAAGGCATCTCGCCTAAACGAATATTAGAGTTCGGAACAATTGAAGCAATACTCGCCTGTGTAAAATCAAATATGGGCGTAGCAATTATGATGAAATCTATTTTAAATGGTCATGCACATAACTTATCATTCAACCCTTTACCAAATAGATTCAAAAAGGTTCCTACTACTTTTATTACTAGAAAAGATATATATCACTCAGCTGCATTACAAAAATTTATGGAGATGATTTAACAATGCGTGAAAAGAAAATACGTGGGATGAAGCGTAAAACAAACACGATGATAAAGCGAATTGAAGAACATACAAAAACGTTCCCTTCTGCTTTCTATAACGATGAATATTGGTATATGCCTTTACCAGTTTCCAAAGCTTTTATTGATAGCAAAACGATTGTGTATACAAACCTTAGTGAACTACCCACCACTTAGTACCTCTTACGAGCTTACTTGAAGTAGGGGCTTCTCGGTTCATCGCTACTTTTGATAGCTAACGAATTTGTCCTAGGACAGCCGAGCTAACTCCCTTGTTCCAAAGGTTATTTTGTTACTATTTATGCCAACACTAATAAGCGAATGGCTTCCTTTTTGATATTGATCGCTGCATTATAATCACGGCCAATTGTGAGTCCACACAAACAAGCATACGTGCGTTCACATAATGGCATTTCTTTTTTA
>NZ_WIPE01000135.1:0-644 GCF_009760835.1 Bacillus sp. EE-W1
TAAGGAGAGGGGTTAGCGTAAGCGAAGCTCTGAACTGAAGCCCCAGTAAACGGCGGCCGTAACTATAACGGTCCTAAGGTAGCGAAATTCCTTGTCGGGTAAGTTCCGACCCGCACGAAAGGTGTAACGATTTGGGCACTGTCTCAACCAGAGACTCGGTGAAATTATAGTACCTGTGAAGATGCAGGTTACCCGCGACAGGACGGAAAGACCCCGTGGAGCTTTACTGTAGCCTGATATTGAATTTTGGTACAGTTTGTACAGGATAGGCGGGAGCCATTGAAACCGGAGCGCTAGCTTCGGTGGAGGCGCTGGTGGGATACCGCCCTGACTGTATTGAAATTCTAACCTACGGGTCTTATCGACCCGGGAGACAGTGTCAGGTGGGCAGTTTGACTGGGGCGGTCGCCTCCTAAAGTGTAACGGAGGCGCCCAAAGGTTCCCTCAGAATGGTTGGAAATCATTCGTAGAGTGCAAAGGCATAAGGGAGCTTGACTGCGAGACCTACAAGTCGAGCAGGGACGAAAGTCGGGCTTAGTGATCCGGTGGTTCCGCATGGAAGGGCCATCGCTCAACGGATAAAAGCTACCCCGGGGATAACAGGCTTATCTCCCCCAAGAGTCCACATCGACGGGGAGGGTTGG
>NZ_WIPE01000094.1:0-10448 GCF_009760835.1 Bacillus sp. EE-W1
CTCTAATAAGTTAAAGTCTTGGAAGATAAATCCTAATTTTTGTGAACGGAAATCAGAAAGCTCACCTTGCTTCATTTTCGTAATATCCGTACCCGCAATTTCAACAACGCCGCCCGTTGCTTTATCAAGCGTTGAAATTACATTTAATAATGTCGTTTTACCAGAACCAGATGGTCCCATAATTCCAACAAACTCACCCTCTTGAATTGAGAATGAAACACCTTTTAACGCGTGTGATTGGTTCTCACCTTTTTTACCGTACACTTTTTGAACGTTTTTCACGTCTACAACTGGTTTCGTCATATATATCCTCCTACGCTTGTTTTTCCATTACCTATTTTGCGCCTTTTAGAAGAGAACTGCTATTTGTTAACATTACAATTACCTTACACTTTTGTAATATAAAAAAGGCGCGCGTGTAAGGTTCGTTTTTTTTAGATCAACCTCATTGGTAAATGCAATTTTATCAGCGATTCTCAAAGGAATATCGACTTACCGAAAAAAGATGACAATAAAAATAGACTGTTCCACAAAAGGAACAGCCCAATTCTCTCCTTATTTCTTTAAAGGTGTTACCGTCCAATACGTAATAACACGCCAAATCCATTCTAGTGGACCCATTTTAAAGATTTTCATCCAAATTACACTAAACACAATTTGAATAGCATAAATTGCGATACATACATATAACGTCTGCATGTATGTTAAGTTTCCTGCAAAGTTACATACACTACCAGCAATTAAAATCATTGCAGTTTGTCCGATATAATTCGTTAAAGCCATACGACCGTAGTATTTCAATGGTGCTAACAATGTTTGAACTGGTTTTAACTGAAGTAATAAAATTAATGCTCCTACATAGAAAGCTGAAATAATTGGTCCAACTGTAACACCAATTTTTAAGAATTGACCTGCAGCGTCCATTGTTCCATCTTCATTCATAATTATCATATTTACAAATGGATTAGCAGGAACGTGCCCATATTGATACCATAACGCTGCAACACTTAAAACAAACATAATGCCTGTAAAAATAGCGACTTGTTTGATTTTTGCTGAAAGGTTTTCAAACACTTTATACTGCCCTGCAGCAAGACCTAATAAAATTAAACCTAATGGTAATAATTCCTTAGCTGCCATAATACTAAAAGCTATCGTAAGAATAAGACCGAGTACTACATTCACTTCTTTTTTCGCTTTATAAAACGGTAAAACGACTAATCCACAAATTGCGTATAACGCTAGTGCTTCTCCAGGCTGAAACATTTGATGAATTAAACCAAAAATAAATAGTGCAACTACGCGGCGTAGAAATAGAACGTACCCATTCTTCCCTTTCGCAATTGCTCTTGTAATAAAGATGTAGAATCCTACTCCAAATAAGAATGAGAAAATCGAGAAGAAACGACCTTCTACAAATAAGTATAGAAACCTTTGATAACTGGCATCTACTGTATTAGGATCGGGTACCTTAATATTGAGTAGTGCAAGAATATTTACTAAAATAATCCCCAGTAATGCGAAGCCACGAATGTAATCTAACTCATCAATTCGTTTGTTTGTAATGTTGTTCCCCATAAAGCAACTCCTTGTCCAAAATTTAATCCTCCCTTACTCTACTGGAAAAGTAAGCTTACAACTATCGGCAAACCTTACAGAAATCTTACATTATTGTCATATAGCAAAATAAAACCAGGTCATATTGCGACCTGGTTTACTCTGATTGCTTTGATCTTTGAGGTTGTCCTTTTTTACTGTTGCGCTGTTTCACTTGAACAACTGGATCAAGTTCATTTGAAAACTCAGCGTTATGTCCATTTTGCGTTTTTTGCTCTGGATTATTTTGATCGGAACGTTTCGCCATTACATTCACTCCTTATTAGTGCGGTGTAATAATCATTTGATGTTGCAGTTGGCGAATTGCCATGCGTGCTCTATTTAACTGCTCACGTTGCTCATCATTCGCATGTTGCTGCATCGTTTGTAAATCGTTATATGCTTGTTCTAATTGTAACTGTGCATCTGAATACTCCATCGTATTATAATGCTCTTGTCTCATACCTTGGTCTAATTGTTCTTTCGCATATTCCACCGCTTGTTCCGCTTGTGTAATATACGATTCAAGTGATTGACGCTCTGCCATAATTGTCCCTCCTTGCTTCAATTCCCCTTTAGTGTGTCCCTTCCATCTCTACCTTATGAGTATGTTATAATGGATTTTGTTTCATTTTGACTCGGCTTAGGAGGGAAAGTAATGAAGGTTCAAAACCCTTTTCCATATACAAACGACAATAAACGTTATCATACATGGAATTACCATTTACGAAATGAATTTGGTGAAAAAATCTTTAAAGTTTCATTAGATGCTGGCTTCGATTGCCCGAACCGTGACGGTACAGTTGCTTACGGTGGTTGTACATTTTGTAGTGCTGCCGGATCTGGTGACTTCGCTGGTGATCGCCGCGATGATGTTATAACGCAATATCATGAAATGAAAGAAAAAATGCGCTCAAAGTGGAAAGACGGAAAATGTATCGCTTATTTCCAAGCGTACACAAATACACATGCACCACTTGAAGTGTTAAAAGAAAAATTCGAACCGCTTCTAGCAGAAAAAGACGTTGTCGGTCTTTCTATCGCCACTCGTCCAGATTGCTTACCGGACGATGTCGTTGAATATTTAGCGGACTTAAATAAACGCACATACCTTTGGGTTGAACTCGGTTTACAAACTGTTCACGAACGAACTGCAAACCTTATTAATCGCGCTCATGATTACCCATCTTACGTGGAAGGTGTAAATAAATTACGTAAGCATGGCATTAGAGTTTGCTCTCATATTATTAACGGTCTTCCACTTGAAGATTACGACATGATGATGGAAACAGCTCGTGAAGTAGCGAAGCTTGATGTACAAGGAATTAAAATTCATTTACTTCATTTATTAAAAGGAACGCCAATGGTGAAGCAATATGAAAAAGGACAACTAGAATTCCTTTCTCTTGAAGATTACGTAAGTCTCGTTGTTGACCAACTTGAAATGATTCCAGAAGACGTAATTGTGCACCGTATCACAGGTGACGGTCCGCCTGACTTAATGATTGGTCCAATGTGGAGCTTAAATAAATGGGAAGTATTAAATTCCATCGATGCAGAATTTGTACGCCGCGGAAGCTGGCAAGGAAAATATGCAAATGAGGAGAAACAACAATGAAATTAGAACGTGTATTACCGTTTGCTCGCACACTACTGCAAACGGCAGTAAAAGAAGGCGATTACGCTGTAGATGCAACGCTCGGCAATGGACATGACACATGCTTCCTAGCTGAAATCGTTGGAGATAACGGAAAAGTATTTGGATTTGATATTCAAAAAGAAGCAATTGAAAGCTCTACTATCCGTCTAAAAGAAAAAGAGCTTTTTGAACGTACTGTTTTAGTTCACGATAGTCACGATACGCTTCTATCCGTACTACCAGAAGATGCAAAAGGAAAAGTAACAGGCGCTATCTTCAACTTAGGTTACCTTCCTGGTGGTGACAAGCATATCGTTACAAAACCGAACTCAACACTCTCGGCAATTGAACAATTACTAGAAGTAATGGCACCTGAAGGAATCATCGTCCTTGTCATTTACCACGGACACCCAGAAGGACAAGTAGAACGCGACGCTGTTCTCAAATTTGCAGAAGAACTCGACCAAAAACAAGCTCACGTACTACGATACGGCTTCATTAACCAGCAAAATAACCCACCATTTATTGTGGCGATTGAGAAGCGATAAAATATATCAACGATTTTTTCGATATATCGACGATTCGACAAAACATAACAAAAAAAGACGTGCACTCATTGCACGTCTTTTTCTTATTCTCCTATATAATGGATATATACACTATTTGAAGAAAGAAGGATAGAACTTTGCTAGTAGAACTAAGGGGAATTCAAAAGAAGTACGGCAAATCACTTATACTAGACAACATCGATTTATCCATTCCAGAAGGAGAGGCACTCGCTATTATTGGCGGGAACGGGACTGGAAAAAGTACTCTACTCAAAATAATTGCAGGCTTTATTTCACCTACAACAGGGACACTTCAAAGAAAAGAACATATACAAATTGGCTATGTACCTGAACATTTTCCTGAAGGGATTCGTTTTACATTAGAGGATTATTTATATCATCTCGGCCACATCCACGGCTTATCAACAAAATATTTAAAAGATAAAATTCCGATGCTTCTTGAATCTTTTCATTTACATCATGCAAGGCATTCCGTTTTACGAAACTTTTCAAAAGGTATGAAACAAAAAACTGGCATTATGCAAGCATTGCTTACAGACGTCCATTTATTAATTTTAGATGAACCTCTTTCTGGACTTGATCCTAACTCTCAGCAAGAATTAGAACATATTTTACTCTCATTAAAACAACAAGGCATATCTATACTCTTCACATGTCACGAAAAACAACTACTAGAAAACTTCGCCGATAGAATTGTGACGTTAGCAAATCATACAATCACAGAAGATATCTCTGTGCAAAAAGGAGCAGAACAAGTCTATATTGAAGCAATCGTTCATGAAACATTTTCAGCGATAGAACTACGGAAACAATTAGGCTTTATACACGTTGCACACAATTCAAATCAAAACCTTATTCAATTACAAATCGAAAAAGAATATACAAACGAAATGCTTCAGTTTTTATTACATAAAAAAGCATCTATCACACTGCTACAACCTAACTTTTAAATCGAAAGAAGGTTTATTATGTTTGCCCTTATTCGTTACCATTTTCTCGACTATACAAAATCGTATAAGTACGTCCCTCCTATTGCGATGTACTTTGTGAGCTTACTTTTTGTATATACATATAAGCCGACTCCTATTGTACCGACATACTTAGAAACAGCTCTCGCCCTTTATTTATTATCTGCCTGGATTACAATCACAATTTTTCATACGGAAGATCCTGTACAAGAACAAATTACTATTTCTCACACAAATAATATTTCCGCACTATATGTGGGTAAATATATTACCGCTCTTCTCATTTGTACTGTGCTATCTTTTATATCCGTAATCTATCCAATGATTTTGCAAATGTTTAATGAAAAAATGACAGTTTCTTTATTCCTAGTCGGATTTCTCGCTCATATATCTTTCTCTATAATAGGAATTTCAATTGCAACTTTATTTACTAGAAATATGATTCAAAAAACAAGCACCGCTTGGCTTAGCCTGACATTTATATTACTTATAACAATCGCCTCCATCCGGTTTAAAAAAGAGTTACTATGGTTTTTACCACCTGTCGAAAGCTTTCTAATGCTTGGACAATACAAATTTAATATACTTACTCACACGCTATGGCTCACAGCTTGGGCTATCGTATATTCATTTTTATTACTTACTTTATTTCTTTTTGTCGTTCGTAAAAAACGTTTTTAATTACATATTAAAGGAGACAAACCAATGATCGGAATACTAGCAGGAATGGGACCAAAATCAACTGGGCCATTCGTTGATACAGTTGTAGCAGGGTGCCAAACTATATACGGAGCAAAGCATGATATGGACTTTCCTCATATGATGATTTATTCTTGTCCAACACCGTTTTATATGAATCGGCCTATTGATCATGAGGCGATGAAAAAAGCAATTATTGAAGGGGCACAAAAACTTGAAAGTATTGGCGTAGACTTTATCGCTATGCCCTGCAATACAGCGCATCTTTATTTTGAAGAATTACAGCATTCTCTTTCTATCCCGATTTTAAATATAGTCGATGAGACGTTACAAGCAATTCCTGAAAGTACAAAAAGAGTCGCGCTTCTCGCAACAGAAGCGACAATTCAAGCTGGTATTTATCAAGACGGTATTGCAAAACGGAATATAGAATACATTCATCATGGAAAATGTCAAGAAATGATTAATCAAACTATTTCTTGTATTAAAGGCGGAGAAATTGAAAAAGCCCGCGAATTGTGGCATACGCTCGTTTTACAATTGAGAAATGAAGTAGATACCGCAATTATCGCATGTACCGATTTAAATGTTGTGGCGGATGAGGATTTTGTTGATTCCTCTCAATGTCTTGCTGAGGCGGTTGTTAGGATGTATCTATCAAATACAAAGAAATCTTCATAAACATAGAAAACCTCCCCAAAACTTTTAACATTTTTCACAATTCCTTCAAAATATCCACACTTAATCTCGCTATATTAAAATGAGGAATTTATTCATATAGGGAAGGTTAGGGGAACTGAAAGTATGAAAGTAAATCGTTCGCTTCATTACATTTTTTGGCGTTGGCATTTTTATGCTGGGCTTTTTATTACACCGCTTCTTATTACGTTGTCACTGAGCGGAATTGGGTATTTATTTCGGGAAGAAGTTGAAGATTTCATCTATAAAGATTTATATTTTGGGAAGAGCGCCCAAACGGAATCTATTTCGATGTCTGATTCTATTTCCTTAACAGAGAAAAAATATCCACATTATAGTGTGGCGAAAATTAGTGAGTTTAATGGGGATTATAATACGAGGCTTACTATTGCAAATGAATATACAGGGCAACAAAAATATGTGTATTTAGATAGCAATAATCAAATTATTGGAGATCAAAATGCAAGTGAAACGTTTGCCAATATAATGCGGGAATTACATAGTTCTCTTTTAGTTGGTGGCACTGTCGTCAACTATACTGTAGAGCTTGCGGCATGCTGGACAATCTTTTTATTTGTGACTGGATTGTATATGAGTATACGCCAATTCAAAAACACACCGGCATCCACTAAGCGAGAAAAAGCAAAACGACGTCATTCTATTATCGGTATTATATTTACAATTCCACTCGTTTTGTTAGTCGCATCTGGATTGCCATGGTCAGGATTTATGGGTAACCAAATTTATAAAATCGCATCGTCGAATGAATCGATTGGATATCCCAAGTTGTATATGGCACCGCCTGAATCAAAGGTAAAAGAATTGCCGTGGGCAACAAGAAAAGAAGCTCCTCCTGAATCGAATTCAAATGAGCCAAAAACAATTTCTGTCGATGAATTACAAAAAGGAATTGAAATAAAAAAGCCATACGTTATCTCACTACCAACTGATCCGAAAGGTGTATTCACCGTTTCGAAATCGAGCGGTTCTGGTATTACGGGCATGGATGTGGCACCAAATGAAGAAATAACAGCTTACTTTGATCAATATAGCGGAAAACTCATTTCAAAAACGGACTATCGTGATTATGGCTTATTTGCACAATGGTTCACTTACGGTATCCCGCTTCACGAAGGTCATTTATTCGGATGGCCAAATAAAATATTATGCTTACTAACGACATTATCTTTATTACTTCTTATTTATTACGGAGTAAAAATGTGGTTTGCAAGAAAGCCGAAAGGAAAATTAGCAGCACCGCCAAAACAAAGAGATAAAAAAAGCATAATCGTTTTCTTTATCATGATGGTTATACTAGGCGCTGTCATGCCTTTATTCGGACTATCTGTTTTAGTTATTTTCGCAATTGAACTTCTCATATATGTATTTTCAAAAATACGATCATAAATAAAAAAGCATTTGTACTCTCGTGTACAAATGCTTTTTTATTTACTATTCGTTTGTTTTTTTCTACTATTCATTAAGAACACGATATCTACAATAATAATTGTGCCAATTATTACTTGCGGCACATAATCCATCATAGTAGGACCACTTGGCCTATTCATCATCATATACATTCCAGTTACAAATGAAATGGAAAGTAGCATGAGTAACGTTACTTCAATATTTTCATATAGCTTTTGAAACAATCGCTTCATTTCCACCACCAGCATTTACCATATTATAACAAAAAACCACTCTACATGAGTGGTTTTTTTCATCACTGCGCCATTTTCTTTCGGTACATCTTCCCGTTCCAATAGAAGAATCGTGAAGTAAGCCCTCCGTATTTTACAATGCGCCGTGCCATTTTGTTCATATTCTTTTGTGCTGATACTTTTTGATCTGATAAATAAATACCAAGTAACCCTCGGCTTATGAGACGATGAAACTTCGCATGAGGTAAATCACCAATGCTCTTCTCTGCTTCTTCTACAAAATGTTTCATACGATCTAATATCGCTTGCTCGTTTTCATAATAACTACAGAAATTCAAATCCCCGCCTATACGGTCTTCTTCTTGATCGATGAAATAATCAAGTAAAATGTGAAGTCCTTGTACGTATGGGAAGTATCCTTGTCTAATTTTCGCAATATCTTCATCATGTAATTCATCATGAAATGCATATGCTACAAGACAGAAGATTCCAAGTGTAGAACCGGCACATGCTGAAAATTCAAACCAGCTCATTTCAGGTAAATTTTCTTTATGTGCTTCAAACCATTTTTGTAAGCGTGGTTCTCTTTCTTCTAACTTCACGTGTTTATGAATTTGCAAATCACAATAATAACAAGCAAGTTCATGAAGAACAGGAGCAATTTTGTCATAGTGCTTCGTTTTCTTTAAAACATCTTGGCATGTTTCAACAAGTTCATCTAAATAACCACCATCGTCTTGGTCATCACGATAGCGATAATAATTACCGCCACCTTCTACTTCAGGTGATAATGCCATTAACATAGATTCATGCAGTGCGGCAAAATCATTCGGATCAAGTGATGTACTGCGGTCACATAAATTATCTAAATAATCGCTGATTGTTTGATACGCTACGATAAAACGAATGCATTCCTCTCGGTGCTCATTTGCTAACAGTGCTAAAATACCACCGCCTTCGCAATGAAACGTTTTATTCTCAATACTCGCGATTGCCTGACTATGAAGCTCATCATTCGGAATATGGTAGGCACGCTCTTTCCACACCGCTAGCTCATGGTGTACTACCGGAAACACATCACGGTATACTTTCGCCATGAGCGTTATGGGATTACTCGGTACGTTCACTTCTTCCTTCATCTCCTCTATTCGATGTACAAATAATTTACTTATTTGTTTGTTTCTATTATGTTATTGATGCGTATTTCAGTAAATGACTGAATATAATTCAAAATTTCATCACGCTCATACTCATTTAATAACTCGTGATAACAATTCGGCCATTCTTTAAAAGCCTTATCACTTATTTTAACATTATCAAACCAAGTGCGGACACGTATTTTATCTACAAGTTTATCCTCACAAGCTTGCATTAGCAAGAGCGGAACATCTGGAAAATCATCTATTTTTTTATGAGCAATTTCGATAGACTTGATCAATTCACTATACCAACGTACTGATACTTTGCGCAAGAACAATGAATCATTCTCCATCGCGTCCCTAACTTCATGATTACGAGTGGACATTTCCACTGTAAGATTCGTTGCAAATTGCAATTTTGGAGCGATAATATTTAATATTTTTGAGGCAGCTTGAAGTGGTGCTGAAGGTCCAGCTACTAAGCCTAAACATGGCGAACTTAAAATAATGCCGTCTACATCTTCTCTCTTCGTTTCTTGCATCATACGAATGACAATAAGACCACCCATACTATGACCAAATATAAAAATAGGTAACCTATACTTTCTTGCCTCTTTCACCCATAATTTAACTTCCTCTATGTATTCATCAAATGAATCAATATGTCCTCTATTTCTTGAAGTCGTTCCGTGTGACGGAAGGTCCCCCATCACGACGTGATAGCCGATATGATTCCACATTTCCGCAACGGCTTCATAACGTCCGTGATATTCCATTGCGCCGTGCACGATAACAACGACAGCTTTCGCTTCCTCTGTTTCATAATTCCACATACGGACCTCCTCCATTTCACTCTTTCTCATAATTTGATACACTGAAACTAGTCTCTAGGAAAGGAAGACTTTACATGATATATCCTTACAAAGAAAAAAATCCAAAAATTGCGAGTAGCGCTTTTGTCGCTGATTATGTTACGATTACAGGCGACGTTTCCATTGGTGAAGAATCAAGTATTTGGTTTAATACAGTCATACGCGGTGATGTTTCACCAACAATCATTGGAAACCGGGTAAATGTACAAGACCAATGTACACTTCACCAAAGCCCACAGTATCCTCTTATTTTAGAAGACGACGTGACCATTGGGCATCAAGTTATTTTACATAGCTGTCATATTAAAAAAGATGCTTTAATTGGAATGGGATCTATTATATTAGATGGTGCTGAAATTGGTGAAGGAGCCTTTATCGGTGCTGGAAGCCTCGTTTCACAAGGAAAGAAAATCCCGCCAAACACATTAGCATTCGGTCGACCAGCTAAAGTCGTTCGTGAATTAACAGAAGAAGACCGTAAAGACATGGAGCGAATTCGCACACAATATGTTGAAAAAGGCCAGTATTATAAATCATTACAGAAGTAACTTTTCCAGCTGCCACTTTAATGGCAGCTTTTTATATAAAGTGAAACTTTAATCAGTG
>NZ_WIPE01000076.1:0-45254 GCF_009760835.1 Bacillus sp. EE-W1
TCTTGTTTTACCACTAAACTACACCCGCATATGTTATTTTATTTTTCTTCGTTAGCGCTGTTGCCCTATCGACAATATTTATTATATGTATAACCATACATAAAGTCAACACCTTTTTTAAAAGAGGATAATTTTTCTTATCCTCTTTTAAAAACTGCTTGTTCAACTAGTTGTCCGTCTAATGTTTCAAAACGAACTTCCATTTGATTTTCATCCATTTCTAATAAAGCAAATGTCTTTTCTACACGCTGACGTGGCAATAAAATACTGCCTGGATTAATAAATAAAACGCCATCGATTAATTCTGCACCTAATACGTGAGAGTGTCCGAAGCATGCAACTTGCGCCCCTACCTCTTCCGCATGGTACGCTAATGTTTGTAATGTCATTTTCACGTTATGACGATGTCCGTGCACAACTACGAAACGAATGCCATCTACATCAGTTACAATTTCATCTTGAAAGTTAGCATAATCACAGTTCCCTTTTACAACATGGAAACCTTGCAGCTCTTCATGAGCAGGCGTTAGCTCTGAATCACCGCAATGAATCATGACATCTACTTTTCCTTCATAGTTCTCTTTCAACTGCTGTAATTCCTTCACGGAGCTATGACTATCGCTTACGATTAAAGCTTTCATCAATCTCTCTCCCTTATTCTCCTAAAAACCATTCAGGGATTTTTTCTTCTAGTTTACGAAGAGCACGTCCACGGTGGCTAATGGCATTTTTCTCATCTGAACTTAGTTCCGCCATCGCTCTTTTATATTCTTCCACATAAAAAATCGGATCATATCCAAAGCCGTTTTCCCCGCGGCGCTGCTCTAAAATATACCCTTCGCACGTCCCGTTTACAATGACAGGCTTTTTATCCCCTTCAGGGAAAGCCACTGCTAATGCACAGTAGAAACGAGCTTTACGCTTTTCAAACGCTATTTCATTTAATTCTTGTAACACTTTATCAATATTCGCTTGATCATCTTTCGGCTCTCCAGCAAAACGAGCTGAATACACGCCTGGTTTTCCATTTAAAGCATCTACAATAAGACCTGAATCATCCGCGATTACGATCGCATTCAGCTGTCTACTCAGACTATCCGCTTTTAAGATCGCATTTTCTTCAAATGTTTCACCAGTTTCTTCGACTTCTTCAATATGAGGAAAATCGTGCAATGATTTTACTTCTAAATCAAATCGCTCAAATAACTCAGCAAATTCACGTACTTTCCCTATATTTTTTGTCGCTATAACAACTTGTTTCATACTTTCCACCTCTACTCTATATGAGATACGATGTCACCTAACGCTTCTTTTTGCATGTCGATTAGTTGGAAGATACCTTGTTCCGCAGCATCAAGTAATTCATTTAACTGCGCTCTGCTAAACGTCGCCTCTTCTCCAGTTCCTTGCACTTCAACAAACTGACCTTTTCCAGTCATAATTACGTTCATATCAACGTCTGCTTTAGAATCTTCTGCGTAGTTTAAATCTAAAACAACACCTTGCTCTTCAACAATTCCTACTGACGTTGCTGCTAAATAATCTTTTACTGGAATTTTAGATACTTTTTCTGCTTGTAATAACTTCTCAAACGCTAATACCATTGCTACATATGCACCTGTAATAGAAGCAGTTCTCGTTCCACCATCCGCTTGAATAACATCACAATCAATCCAAACCGTTCTCTCACCAAGTGCTTCTAAGTCAACTACCGCACGTAATGCTCGTCCAATTAAGCGCTGGATTTCCATTGTACGTCCTGTTACTTTCCCTTTACTTGATTCCCTAATTGTACGTTGTTCTGTTGCACGTGGAATCATCGCATATTCAGCTGTTACCCAGCCCTTTCCTTCTCCACGCATAAACGGTGGGACACGCTCTTCAATTGTCGCTGAGCAAATTACCTTTGTATCCCCAACCTCAATTAATACTGATCCCTCTGGATGTTTTAAATAATTCGTATGAATATGTATATGGCGTAATTCTGTTTTCTCTCTACCATCTACTCGCATAAAAATAACCTCCTCATAACTACTTGTTAGTATAGCCAAATTTAAATGTATGATATGTATACAATAAAAGAAGAGGAACCCAAAAAGCAATTCCCCTTTCTTACTTAAGTATATCAAATTATTGAAGATTAAAAACTACCTGTATTCACGTTTTCTGGACGATCGACAGGTTTTATTAACTTTCCGCCCTTTTCATCTATAAGATTCGCTTTACCATTTACTTCAATAGAAACACTTTTCACGCCTTTCTTTTCTGTTAAAGATAAAACTAACGACTTCAATACGTAATTTGAAACCATATTTTTATCTGGGTTTATAAATATATTATCATTAAAGTTTAATGTAAGATTTCCATCTTGTAACTTCGGATTCGTAATCAACTTAACTCCTGGATTAAAATCATTCAGAAGCGATTGATGAATCGGTCCTTTTACAAGTTCATCTACAATTGCTGCATAATCATTTTCTTTTCCTTCTACAACGCGGCGTGTTACTGGTACGTAGTATTGCTGCTTATTATTATTTTGTGCCATAAAATAAAGTGTAACCGGTTTTGTATTTGTTACATCCGCTACTTGTTCATCATCGAAGTTGATACCATTAGCACGGCTCACCCCTTCACCAATCGGTGTACCACCAACAGGCATCTTTGCCAATTTCTCACCATTTATTTGGAACTGCACTTGTTTTATTTCTTTAAATTGCGTCAACGTCCAGGCTATTGACTCAACCATCTGACGCTCTTCCTCTTTTGCATAGTTTTTCATTTCTTTAGAGAAATCAATGACTGCCGTCCCATCTTTTTTCAAATCTAGTGTCATCGATGTATTCGCTGGAATGACTGCACGGAACCCATTCGGTAATAAATTCGTTACCGGTCCATCTTTCACAAGGTACTCTAACGTTTGCTGAATGACCTCATTCGCTTTCGGAGTAGGTATAGCTAACGTTTGCGGTACAACATAGCCATTTTTATCAACAAGGTATAGTTCTCTATTCACCGTTTGTCCTTGCTTATCTTTCTTAGCTACTTCTTTCTTTCCACCCTCTGTATACGTAACTTGTTTTGGCGGATCAATTTGTTCCGTTGCTTTCTCCTGATTTATAAAGCCACACCCTGTTAGTAAAACAGCGCTCACAGTAGCACCAACAACCCATTTAAAAGTGGATTTAGGCATGCCATTCCCCCCTAAAATCTAAGTTTGTACTATTATGTATACGAGCTGTTTCACTTTTTAGAACAAGCTGTGCTTCCTATAAACAAAAAAACTCCTGATTTCTCAGGAGCTCACTTATATGGATTCTACTATTATTCTTTTTCTAAATGAATATGTTTCACATTTTCAATCGGTTGACCGAACCATTTTGATGCAATTTCTTTAAATAGGCCTATTTTTCCTGTCGTTAAGAAGAGATGATCACTTTGTTCCTCTCCCTCATTCAACATTTTACTATGGTATAAAATTGTACTTACTTCGCGCGCTGTTTCATCACCTGAACTAATGAGTTGTACTTTATCTCCCATTACTTTTTTAATAACAGGACCTAAAATTGGATAATGTGTACAACCTAAAATAAGTGTATCAATATCAGTATTTTTCAGCGGTTGCAACGTTTCTCGTACAACTTCATACGCCATTTCACTTTCAAAATTCCCACTCTCTACAAGCTCAACGAAAGGCGGACACGCTAAACTTTCTACCATAACACGGTTATTAATAGACTTTAGCGCTTCTTCGTATGCACCACTTTTCACCGTTCCAATCGTTCCAATAATCCCAACATGATACGTGTTTGTCACTTTTAAAGCTGTACGTGATCCTGGGTGAATAACTCCTACCACTGGAATTGGTAATTGTTTCTGCATCTCTTCTAATACAACCGCGGTTGCTGTATTACACGCAATAACTAACATTTTGATATTTAAATCTAGTAAATGCTCCGTCATTTCCCACGTAAATTGACGCACTTCTTCTCGAGAACGTGGACCATAAGGGCAACGTGCCGTATCCCCTAAATATATAATACGCTCTTTCGGCAACTGACGAATTAATTCCTTCGCTACTGTTAAACCGCCAACTCCTGAATCGATAACACCGATTGCTCTATTCAACTTCATCACCCGTTTTCTCATTCATCATCTTATTTTATCATTATATTTTACACACTTTAAGTTCGCTAACTTAAACTGCTTCTGTATGAAAATTTTCATTTGTACCTGTATAGACTAGGACCTTTTTTATTTTGCTCCTTTTTTTCATAATTTGCAAGACAGAAAAATAACCGACCTTCTATATGAAAGTCGGTTTCTTCT
The DNA here is from genome assembly GCF_009760835.1 of Bacillus sp. EE-W1. Classification (NCBI taxonomy): domain Bacteria; kingdom Bacillati; phylum Bacillota; class Bacilli; order Caryophanales; family Bacillaceae; genus Bacillus; species Bacillus sp. EE-W1. Next base: position 4,327 of record NZ_WIPE01000076.1, read on the forward strand.
ATATAAAATGCGTATTTATCGCTCCATCTTTTTTTGGAAAGAAGACATTCCTATTAATAAGAAGAAATGAGCAGAAATGAAAGCGAGCACTTTTTCTATAATTTATTGACAGCTCTTCTTATAGCTTTCCCTATTTCCATACTAGACTGCGGGTTTTGCCCTGTAATTAAACGCCCATCTACTACTACATGCGGTGTGAAATTTGGAGCAACATAAAACAAAGCTCCTTCTTCTTTCAATTTACTTTCTAATAAAAACGGCACTCGCTTTTCTAAATGCACAGCTTTTTCCTCATCGTTTGTATAACCTGTTATACGCTTACCGGCAACAAAAAACGAGCCATCTTTATTTTTCACACCGACTAAAGAACTTACTCCGTGACAAACAGCCGCTACAATCCGGTTATTGTTGTACATATTCTCAATCAAATTTGCAACATATGGATTACCTGGAAAATCTATAATCGCTCCGTGCCCACCACCAAATAAAACTGCATCATAATCCGAAAAATGAACATTTGAGATCGGCTTCGTATTTTGCAATAAAGAAGCGACATACTTAAATTCACGAGGTATCCCGTTCGGAATAGACACTCTATCAATAGGTACTTTACCGCCCTTTATCGACACAATATCAACATCGAACTTAGCTTTTTTAAATACATTATAAGGAGCTGCGAGCTCTTCCAGCCACAAGCCAGTCGGGTGTCCATTCATATCATGAGCGCTTGTTGAAACTAACAATGTCCTTTTCAACATATCCCCTCCTTACTACCTATTTATGTATGGAATGTTCTTATCATTCATATAGCAAGCGGAAAAAACGATAACAACAAGCTGACCTTTTGTATAAAAGTCAACTTGTTGTTATCGTTTGAATTCTTTCGTACGAAGATTTTCACAACCTTATAACTTTTATCTCCAACGCCACACAATCGTGTTATCCTCCATATGAATAGCAGGTATATCAATCCCTAAATACCGCTGATTATCCTCATCAAAAACAGACCAATTTCCTTCATATAAAAATTCAGGATCTATGCTTTCAAAATCAAATCCACTATCTTCGTCTACCATCTCACGAAAATATTTTTGGAACGGTTTACTATTTTCATATAGACGAATTGTTCCATACATCCATGGCATGTCTCCAAAAACATCTTTAATTTCACCTATCTCCATATCCTTAAAATACAACTTCTTATTTGCACCTTCTTATTTGTGAATGACAAAGATACCTACCCTGAATGCCTCATCATGTTCTAAAGTAGTTATTTTTAACGTTTCTTTCTTAAACATATCTTCCTTCTCAAAGTCTGAAATACCTTTTTAAGTTCAAAATATAAACAGAAAAATAGCCGACTCTTCATATAAAAGTCGGCTTTCTTTTTATAGTTCGAGCTCTCCCATGCGAAGAAGCTCAACAACTGCTTGTGAACGTCCTTTAACTCCTAGCTTTTGCATTGCGTTTGAGATGTGGTTGCGTACTGTTTTTTCACTGATAAAAAGTTCACCTGCAATTTCCTTCGTTGTTTTATCTTGAACCAGTAATTCAAATACTTCTCTCTCTCTCTTTGTGAGTAACGGTTTAGATTGATACGCTTTTTCCTTCAACTGGTATAAACCTCCTTGCTTAAGCCAGAGCCGTGTATGTGTAAGTTGGGTGTTTATTTAGTCAAGATATTGTATGAACGAAATGTGCGGGTGGTGAATGAAAATAGGCTTTATTTCACATGTTATTTTAGACTTTTATACAGTGCAGACACTCTTTGTATCCACTCACTTTTCATTACGCCATATTTGTTCTAGTAATATGCTGACAACTGTACCTACGAACAAACCATTTCCGAATATATATTGCATAACAGACGGCAGTGATTGGAGTGCTCCAGACGGTAAAAACATAACACCGCTTCCAAATAATACAGAAACTCCTAAAACCGTTACATTCCTTTCGCTCATTGGCACTTGTTTTATATTATGAAACCCAATTCCAATTAACTGTACGAACGAAGCCATTAAAACCGCAGATGCGACAGCGGGTGGTAACGATGCTAAGTAACGAATAATATTTGGAAGCAACGACATTACGACTAGTAACAAACATGCTAGTAAGAACGATCGTATATATTTTTGTTTCGTTAAACGTATAAATCCTGCCGTTGCTGGTAACGGCACGACACCTACAGTTGAAAATACAGAAGAAATGATATGCGAAATCCCTCCAACCCACGTACCACCCTTCAACTGTTTTTGTTCAATAGTCCCCTTTTGAATGGTAGCTTGATTAATTGCTATAATAGCTGCCACTGTATTTGAAACTAAAATACATACCATAACGAAACTGGATACAGCCATACCTGTATTCCACTTTGGAAGTCCCCAAGCAAATATTTGCGGAAGTTGCACAAAATGAGTTACTTGAGATGGAATCGTCATTTTTCCTGCAATGAGAAAAAGAATCCACCCACTAATTAATCCTATTAAAACCGCATAACTTTTGACAAAACCTTTTCCGAAGTTAGATAGTATAATAACGAAAAGAAATATGCTAAACGCAATTATCGCTGTAAATCCATCGATTTGAGAAACAGTAGCAGTAATTCCTAGCATTCCTTTTAGAAATACACCGCTTAATTGTAAACATAATAAAAGTAAAAACGTCCCTGTCACAAGCGGCGTGAATAAAAATAAAATACGTCCGATAAAACCAGTGACTCCTAATCCTATTAAAATAACACCGGAAATTATCATTCCTAATTCTAAAATTTGCAACGTACTATGTAATTGATCTTGCCCGGCCGTTGCATAAGCAAGTACGGTAAATACTCCAACCCACGATCCAGCTGGTCCATCCGCAATTGGTAGTCTATGTCCAAGCCACCCTTGTAAAAAAGAAGATATACCAACTACAAAAAACGTACGCTGCATTAAATAAAATATTTCTTCCGTTGTAAGATGAAATAATCCGCCAACGACAATTGGTAGTGCGATTGAATTCGCTAATAAAAATATAAACCATTGCAAAGTTCCCATAATATGATTTTGGTTATGTTGATTGTCCAAATTTTTCATCCTTTCTAGCTTCCCTGTAAGAAATATATTGCAAGCATAACAAAGAAGGGTTCTACACTCACAATTAGAACCCTCCTCAAAACATTTACACGATTCTTTTACACAAGATTATTTAATTCCACCTCATTTAAACTTCCAACAACAATATTCCCTTTATGCACGACTAAACGTTTCTCTGTTTGACGCGCTACCGCTTCAGCAGTACATGTTGCATTCGTCAAAACAAAACTCGCTTCATCTCCTACATTCGGCCATGCTCGCTTCCCTTCATTGTTTAACGTTTCTTTTCCTCCCGTAATAAAGTGAAGGGCTTTTCCTAAAGACCTTTCGTCACTCCACCCAAAACGTTCCGCTAATCGATTTGCCTTTTGCAGCATATCACCTGTGCCAAACGGTGACCAATGATCAGTAATACTATCAGTTCCTAATGAAACTTTCACACCTTTTTTATCTAATAACGGAATTGGGATTACTTGTTTCCCAATTGGCACCGTTGAAGTAATATCAATATTTAAAGCAGCTAGTCTTTCCGCCACTTCTTCAACTTCTTTATCCGTAACACCACCAAGTCCAAGTGCATGACTAATTGTTACGCGACCTTGCCATCCCGCTTCTTCTGTTAAACTTGCCAATCGCTTCATCGTAAACGTCCCAAGATTATTCGCATCATGCAGATGAATATCAACATCCGCATTAAATTCTACTGCGATATCCATAATGGTATGTAATGATTTTTCAATATCATTATCCACTGTAGCTGGATCCACTCCACCGACTAGATGCGCACCCATACGCATCGCATCTTTCACAAGTTGTACAGAATTACTGCGCAATAATCCATGTTGCGGAAAAGCAACAATTCTACCAGAAACCTGATTTTTATATGTTTCCAACGCCGCTAACGTCGCCTCCAAATTACCAAGTCCAATAATCGGATCAACATTACAATGCGTTCTTATATTCGTTGCACCATTTCGAAGCAATAACGCTAACATATTTTCCGCCCTATCTTGAGCAGTTGCTAATTGCTTCGGCAGAATTTTTTCTTCTTCATTAAAACGCGTAAAAATATTCTCTGCTGGCATACAAGCTTTCCAAGGGCCACTATAATATGTCTTATCAATATGAATATGCATCTCTTCGAAAGCTGGCAAAATCAATAAACGATTAGCATCAAGAATTAATACTCCTTCCTCTTGAACAGCCCCTGCTATCATTTTTTTAATTCGTCCATCTTCAATGAGTAAACTACATAACTCTGTTTCTGTTTGGGAAATTCTCCCCTCTTCATATGTATACCCCGATTCAAGCATTACATTAGTCAGCCAATATACTGTCATCTCTATTTCCCCCACCCTTTATTAAAAGTTACCTCTTACTATAATTTTAATATCAACTGAAAATTAAGACAATTAATACGACTGTTCCCTAAAAAAAATGTAATACAACCGCATAGTCTTCTCATAAATTTCCATATAGAATAGAAGTATATAGCTTGCTATAAAGTGAAACTTTGATCAGTGGGGGGTTGTTCATCCCCCCACTGATCATTAGTTAAACCAATCGGGCTTTTACGGGCAGTTAATCCCCACCTAACTTCTTTGCTTTCGCTGAATTTTTAGGTGGAGTTCTTACTACCCGTTAAAGCGGGATAAAAAGGAGTGGATTGGAAGATGTCAAAAAGGTTATGTAAATCCGAAACTGATAAAATGCTATTTGGTATATGTGGTGGTTTAGGGGAATATTTTGATATTAGCTCTACTCTCATTCGCATACTTTGGGTCATTGCTATTTTATGTTTTGGGACGGGGTTTTTAGTTTATTTTATTTGTTTATTACTTATGCCACGTTCGTACTAGTGGCATCCTGCATATACTTAATCGAAATATAAAAAATCACCTATAGAATTCTATAGGTGATTTTTTTATGAAGAATATTTCATCGTTAAATGTAATACTGCTACTTCATCTTCTTCATTTCTATAACTATGTTTTTTATTCGCTTCAAATTGAATAGAGTCAAACTCATTTAATTCGTATACATCGCTTTCTACTTGAATCGATACTTTCCCTTTCATTACTGTTACAAGCTCAATAGCACCTTCATGATGAGCTTCTGGTTCATATATACTATTCGATCTTAAACAAGCACGGTGCATTTCCATCCCCGTTTCTTTCGTATAGCGGAACATCGTTTCTAAATGCCATGCTTGTCCTACATCTACTGCAAATCCTTCTCCGCAGCGCGCCACAGCTACAGGTTCTCCAACAACCATCAATCTCGATAAAGGAATCGATAACCCTTTCGTTATTTTCCAAATGACAGCTAACGTCGGATTCGTTTCGCCTCTTTCAATCTTTCCTAATGTTAATTTACTAACCCCTGTTTTTTGGGCTAATTCTTCTAAACTTAATTTTTGTTCATTTCGAATTTGTCTTAACAGCTGACCTACTTGCTGAATGACTTCTTTCGTTTGCATATCTTCATGTTCTTTCATCTATAAAACCACCTTAAAGTATAAAATAGTTTACTTTTATTATTTTTAAGTATATTATACTATACATAATCATCAAATTCCGAAAGGAGTGCTATACTTCATGCGCGCAATTTTATTAGGCCTTTTATCATCAGCCTTTTTTTCCGCAACCTTTATTATTAATCGAGCGATGAATGTATCTGGAACGAGCTGGGCCTGGACAGCTTCCTTCCGTTTTTTATTTGCTCTCCCTATTTTATTCCTTATCGTTTTATTTCGCAAAAACTTAAGGAGTTTATGGGAAGAATTAAAGAAACATCCATTAGCGTGGATCGGATGGGGTTCCGTTGCTGGTATTGGTTTCTATTCTTTATTAAGTTTCGCAGCTGTCTTTTCTCCAGCTTGGCTCGTTGCCGGAACTTGGCAAGTTACTATATTAGCAGGTTTACTTTTATCACCATTATTCTTCGTTAAAATAGAAACGAAATCAGGCACAAAACGTGTACGCGGAAAAATTCCACTTCGTAGTTTATATGTCGCATTATTTATTTTACTTGGTGTAATTTGTATGCAAGCGACTGCAGCAGGTCATATTACAATGACTCAGTTCATTTCAGGTTTTTTACCTGTCGTAGTAGCAGCCTTCTTATATCCATTCGGCAACCGAAAAATGATGGAACTTGTTGGCGGACGTCTTGATACGTTCCAACGTGTATTAGGAATGGCAATAGGAAGTCTACCTATAACAATTTTACTTGGTATATATGGATTTTCTACTACCGGTATTCCAACATCCAGCCAAATGTTGCAAGGATTTTTGTTAGCCTTATGTTCTGGCGTGATTGCGACGATGACATTTTTCTTTGCTACTGACTTAGCCAAAGATAACCTCTCTCTACTTGGGGCTGTTGAAGCAACGCAAGCTGGAACGCTGGTCTTTACCGTGCTTGGCGAAATTGTTTTCTTGAATGGTTCATTTCCTGGTGGTCTTTCCCTACTAGGAATGATTATTATTATGTTAGGAATGGTTGCAAATAGCGTTTTAAACCGTTCTGCTCCAGTCGTTAAGCAGAAAAAAACTGCATAAAAAAGAGTATAGTTCTCTAACAAAGAACTATACTCTTTTTTATTGTCCCCCTATTTCGCCTTATCAGAATAGTATTTCATTAGCTGTTTATACTAAAACCTATGTTATAATACGTTTCATGCGCAATATTAGGAGGTAAATTATGTTAAAAAAAGCAATCGCTGAATTTATTGGTACATTTGTACTTGTATTATTCGGAACTGGAGTAGCTGTCATTGGCGGCGGAATTGAAGGAATTGGAACATTAGGAATCGCTATGGCTTTCGGTCTATCTATTGTGGCTATGGCATATAGCATCGGAACAATTTCTGGATGTCACATTAACCCAGCAGTATCAGTAGCTATGTTCATCAACAAAAGAATGAACGCTATGGAACTTTGTTATTATGTATTAGCTCAAATTTTAGGTGGTTTATTAGGAACTGCAACGTTAGTAACGATTTTACGCTCTGCTAAAACACCTTTAGATAATTTAGGACAAAATGGTTTTGGAACTCTTGGTTTATCTGGAGCATTTCTAGTTGAATTTATTTTAACTTTCGTATTCATTTTAGTTATCGTTGCTGTAACAGGTAAAAAAGGAAGTTCTTCTCTAGCAGGATTAGTAATTGGTTTCACATTAGTTTTAGTTCACTTATTAGGAATTCCGTTAACTGGAACTTCTGTTAACCCAGCTCGTAGTATCGCACCAGCTCTATTCGCTGGCGGAGAAGCACTTTCTCAACTATGGGTATTCATCGTAGCACCAATTCTTGGTGGTATCGTAGCAGCTATTGTTGGTAAATTCATTTTAAATACTGAAAAATAGAATTTTCAATATTTCTGAATAAAAAAAGGCGAGCCCTCATTATGAGGTTGCTCGCTTTTTTTACTCTTTCATTTTAGACTTTAAGTTTGTAACTAATTGATCTACCGTTACATTTGCAAGTACGTTTTCCATCGCTTCTTGCGCTTGCATTAAAATAATTTCTAATACTGATTGAATATTAGCTCCTACTGGACATTCAATGTTGGGATTTTCATGGAAGGAAAATAGTTGTCCTTCTTCTACAACTTCCACTGCTTTATATACATCAAGTAATGTAATTTCTTCTAAATCACGAGCAAGTGTCGTACCACCTTTACCAGCTTGTACATCAACAAGTCCTGCTCTCTTCAACATTCCTGTAATGCGACGAATCACAACTGGATTTGTATTCACACTACCAGCAATCCATTCAGAGGTACAGCGAGAGTTTCGATCTATCGCAAGTAACGTTAACATATGAACACCTACTGTAAAACGACTACTAATCCCCATCTGCACACCCTCCTTTGTATTCATTCTATTAAAAGACGACTCTTATTATTATATACTATTTTTAATTTATACATAAAGAAAAAGCATGATTCCAATAGGAAATCATACTTTTCTCTCATTATTGACGCTTTATAAACTTCGCTAAATCTTTAAATTTCACTTTATCTGAGTAATTCATTACGCCATTTACGTAAATGCGGCTTGTAACAGCACTTAAAATACCGATTGTCGCTAAAAGCCCCGCCAATGTTATCATAATTTCTAACATACCAGTTTCACCAGCTACAAAGCGTGAGAATGTAACCATCGGGGTAAAGAACGGAACATAAGAGCTTATAACAACGATAGTACTATTTGGGTCACCTAACGATTTAAGACTTATAAAGAATGCTGCAATTATTAAAATTGAAATCGGTAGCATTACACCTTGCAAATCCTCCGTCTTAGAAACAACCGCACCAGCAGCTGCATACATCATCGCATACAGGAAATATCCTGTAACAAAATAAATTAGGAACATACCGATTATTTTTGCATCTAACTTTGTAACATCAATTACGCCAAATAATGAACCATTTTCTAAATCTACCCACCCTAGTAAATAAGGAACTAAATAACCACATGCCAATATGACAAGTTGTAATAACGCCGTTGAAACAACCGCTAAAATTTTTGCATACATCATCGTAAGAGGTTTTACTTTCGGAATCATAACTTCCATAACGCGAGAAGCTTTTTCAGAAGCAATATTCATCGCAATTGTGCTTCCGAACGCAACAATAAACATATATAAAGCGAATATGAAGAAATATGCAATTCCGGCAGAGGCAGAACGATCTTTTATTGCTTCTTGTTTCACAGAAATTTCGGTTTGCAATTGTTGTGCAATTTCTGGTGAAACATTATGTTTAGCAACTGTTACCGCCATATATTTTCCCTTTAAATAACTAGCTATAATTGTAGAATTTGTTTCACTAGCGAACCCATTAAACATATACGTGACTTCTGGAACTCCATTCTTTTCAGTTACACGAAACAAACCGTCTAACTCGCCTTCTTCTACTTGTTTATGCAGTTTATTGAAATCTTCTTTTGAACCAATTGTTAATTTAGCTGATGGTAATAACTTAGTTAACTCTTCTTTTTGTATTTTATATGTAGAACTCTCTGTCACAACTGCAATTTTATCTTTATCCTTATTTTTATCATTACTTGAAGTAAAATGATTGAACGCAAAAATCCCAAAAACAATTAAAAATAAAATCGCGCTCATGATTAATGATTTTTTAGATAAAAATGCTTCCCTGAAATAAAATGAAAATACGTGAGAAAATTTACGCATCGTTATTTCGCCCTCTCTACAAAGATTTCGTTTAACGTCGGCTCTAACATTTTAAATTGTCGTAAGGTAACACCTTGTTCTTGCAACTGTTGTAAAATCTTTAGAGCTTCTGCATCATCTTGTACTTGCACATAAAGAAGGCCTTGTTGTTTTTCATACGATACATGAATAGCTTCTAATCCCTTCGCATTCTCTTCTGTATCTTCAATCGTTAAATTACGGAAACCGTACTCTTTTTTAATATCACTTAACTGACCTTTTACGACTGCTTCGCCTTTTTTCAAAATACATACATGTTGGCAAAAAGCCTCTACTTGTTCCATACGATGACTAGATAAAATAATTGTCTTTCCGCTCTGTACTTGTTCTTCAATAATGCTAGCTAACATTCCAGCATTAACTGGATCCAGTCCACTAAATGGTTCATCTAAAATGAGAAGTTCAGGATTATGAAGAAGAGCAGCAATTAATTGGATTTTTTGCTGATTTCCTTTTGAAAGCTCTCCTGCCGTTTTAGATTTATATTCCGGTATTGCTAATCGCTCTAACCAGTGATCAATAGCAAGATCTACTTCTTTTTTCGACATTCCTTCTAATCTACCAAAATATCGCAACTGGTCTATTACTCTACTTTTTGTATATAAACCTCTTTCTTCTGGTAAATACCCAATCGTTACCCCACTAGTCCCAAATGATTTTCCATCCCATGTAATAAATCCTTCATTAGGCGTTAATAATCCGAGAAGCATTTTGATTGTCGTTGTTTTTCCTGCACCATTTCGTCCAAGTAATCCTAGCACTTCACCTTTTGGTAACGAAATTTGCAAACCGTTCACTGCTTTTGATTCCCCAAATAGTTTCGTTAAGTTTTGAATTTGTAAACTCAAAGTATAAAGCCTCCCCTTTAATATCATTCATACTCTCTCAAAGACTATGTTTATTCAGGATAAAATATAGCACTACACTTCATCCTCTTAGTATGTAACATCTCCTTAATCCATCATTTGTTCTATTTAGTTAAAATTGTAAATAATATCATGTCATTTGTCAATTATAATTGTCATTTAGACAATAAAAGTTGTCAAAATGATTTCCATTATTTTTCTCATCTTTCTAATATAGGACATACTACTATATATACAAAAGACAATATGCAAATGTTCATAAAAAAATTTTTATATTTTAATATATAATATAAGATGATTTTCTAACATCAAGGAGGATACATATGAAGATGAAGAGGGGTATTACCACTTTATTATCTGTAGCGGTTCTATCTACATCGCTTGTAGCATGTTCAGGAACACCAGAGAAAACAGTGGCAAAAGAAGAAAAAGTAAAATTAACAGAACAGCAATTAATGGCTGATTTATGGTATCAAACAGCCGGTGAAACGAAAGCACTTTACTACCAAGGATACAATATCGGTCAATTGAAGCTTGATGCAGCTCTTGCAAAAGGGACAGAGAAAAAACCTGCTATCGTACTTGATTTAGATGAAACGGTTTTAGACAACAGTCCTCATCAAGCAATGAGCGTAAAAACAGGAAAAGGCTATCCGTATAAATGGGATGACTGGATTAATAAGGCTGAAGCTGAAGCCCTTCCAGGCGCAATTGATTTCTTAAAATATACAGAATCTAAAGGTGTAGATATTTATTACATCTCAAATCGTAAAACGAACCAACTAGATGCAACAATTAAAAATCTTGAGCGTGTAGGTGCTCCTCAAGCAACGAAAGAACATATATTACTACAAGATCCGAAAGAAAAAGGAAAAGAAAAACGCCGTGAACTCGTTTCTCAAACACATGATATCGTCTTATTCTTCGGTGATAACTTATCTGATTTCACTGGTTTTGATGGGAAATCTGTAAAAGATCGCAATCAAACAGTTGCAGATTCAAAAGAACAATTTGGTGAGAAATTTATTATTTTCCCGAATCCGATGTATGGCGATTGGGAAGGCGCTTTATATGATTATGATTTCAAAAAATCAGATGCTGAAAAAGATAAAATCCGTCGCGACAACTTAAAATCATTTGATGCAAAATAAAGAGGATGGCATTCGCCATCCTCTTTATTTTCCCTTCTCTGTTAAAGGCAAGATAAACACTTCCACACGCCTATTCTTTGCCTTTCCTTCTTGTGTATCGTTTGGAGCAATTGAACGGTATTCTCCGTAACCAATCGCACTAAATTTTTCTGGTTGTAATTCTTTATTTTGGAGTAATACTTGCATAAAATTAACTGCACGCTGCGTACTTAATTCCCAGTTCGATGCAAACTGCGCATTGGCAATAGGGACATTATCCGTATGACCAGATACTGTAATCTCACGAGGTGACGCTGAAACAAGTAAGCTAGACATCTCTTTTGCAATCCCTAGTGATTCTAACTTCACATCTGCTTTCCCCGAATCAAACAGCACATTCTCTAATATTGTCACCATTAATCCCTTTTCAGTTAATTTAGTTTGAAAAGAAGAGGATAATTGTTTCTCATTAATATATTGATCAATCTTTTTTTGTAATGCTTTCAATTCATCCATTTCTTTTTTTTCTTTTTCTCTAGCTTCTTCTTGTTTTTTTGCTTGTTCTGCCTCAAGGCTACTTGCTGATAATTCCTTTTCATCATTTGGCTTCTGATCACTTAAAAACTCTTTATTTCCTGTTCCACCTGCTAATTCGCTTCGAAATGCTACTGCCATCTGTTTGAACTTCGCAGCATCTATACTACTCATCGCAAATAAAACGATGAACAATGCAAATAACAACGTTAACATATCAGAATAAGGGATTAACCAAGTTTCATCGATATGTTCTTCGTGTTTTTTCTTTTTGCCTCTTCTATTTTTTTTACTCCGCATTTTTTTCTGCTCCTTTTTCTAGCTTTTTACGTTCAGTTGCAGAAAGTGCACCTAAAATGCGGTTCTTCATAATAAACGGATATGTACCCTCTTGTAACATTAATAAACAATCAATAATTAAACGTTTTTTCTCTAATTCAGCTGCAGATTTTTGCTTTAGTTTATTTGCAAATGGATGCCATAATACATAGCCTGAAAAAATACCAAAAATCGTTGCAATAAAAGCACCCGAAATAGCGTGACCTAACTTTTCAATATCAGTTAAATTGCCAAGTGCAGCTACAAGACCAATAACAGCACCTAAAACCCCTAATGTCGGTGCATATGTACCAGCTTGAGAAAAAATTGCCGCTCCTTTTGCATGCCTTTCTTCAATTGCTTCTAATTCAGCTTCTAAAATCTGTTCTAGATCTTCTGCGGATACGCCATCAATCACAAATTTCATACCACGCAAAAGAAATTCATCTTGAATTTTGTCTAATTGTTGCTCTAAAGACAAAATACCGTATTTTCTACTTTCTGATGTCCAATGAACAAATAATTCTAGCAACTGTTCATAACTTAAATCCTTTTTATTTGAACCAAAAAGAACTTTAAATAATTTTGGAACCCTTTTTAGTTGATTCATCGGAAATGCTATACATACTGCAGCAAATGTACCGATAAAAATAATTAATGCTGCGGCAGGATTCAATAAGGCATTTATGTCAGCGCCCTTGACGACCATCCCTACTACTACCGCTACAAATCCTAAAATAAGTCCAATAATTGTTGCAAAATCCATTCCCATTCACTCCTAGTCTATACAAGAAGTTCTTTATTCTCGATAATCGCTACATCTTCTTATGTATATATATTACATAAAAAATTCATTTCATGAAAGATAAGAAATGAATTAAATGAAAAAATACTACAATTTCACACATTTTCTGACATTTTCTTTGCATTTCTATTACGTTACGACTCTTATATTTCTTTTTCAGTAAACTAGACTTATAATAAAAAACGATACATATTTTATTAAGAAAGGACTGTGATTACAAGGTATCATGAAAAAGATAATCATTATTTCTGCCACTACTATTGTAATCGGTATCACTTCTTTCGCTTACTTTAGTTCTAAATCACCACTACAAAATGAGGCGAAAGCTGTCGAAAGTCAACAGCATAGTAATCACCAAAAAGAAGAGATTCCTGCTTTTCCAAAAGCTGATCATACTGCAAAGAAGCTAGAAAATGATTTTTCCGTTGTAACAAATCCAGAGTCTAATCTTGTCTTAGTTAATAAACATCGAAAACTACCAGACGGATACATACCTGAAGACTTAACAAGACCAAACGTACCATTTACTAGTCCAAAAGATAAAGAAAAAACATTGCTGCGTAAAGATGCTGCAGATGCGCTTGAAAATATGTTTGAAGCGGCAAAGAAAGAAGGACTTGAACTTACAGCTGTATCTGGTTATCGTTCATACAAACGCCAAAAATCATTACATGATACATACGTTAGACGTCAAGGAAAAGCTGAAGCTGATTCAGTAAGTGCCATTCCTGGTACGAGTGAACATCAAACTGGTTTAGCAATGGATATTAGTTCAAAATCTGCTAAATTCCAATTAGAACCTATTTTTGGAGAGACAGCCGAAGGAAAATGGGTTGCAAAACATGCCCATGAATTTGGCTTTGTAATTCGTTATTTAGAAGATAAAACAGAAACAACAGAATATTCATATGAACCGTGGCATTTGCGCTACGTTGGTAATCCATACGCTACATACATATATAAACATCATCTAACATTAGAAGAAGCAATGAAAGACAAAAAATAAGAGAGCAAATTGCTCTCTTATTTTTCTTTCACTCTATCATTGTAGTAATTTTTTCTTCCATTCTTCAGGCCACGGTTCGCCTTTTCCCGTTTTTTTCGATGCTTGAACCATCATTCCACGGCCGACTAAACATGCTTCTCCTTCTGCATTCTTCACCATGTAATGCAAATCTAAAGAAGAATTCCCAACCGATCCCGCTTTTACATACACCTTCAACTGTTCATCAAAATATATTTGCTTAATAAAATTACATTGTAAATCTGCAACAACGATCATCGTTTCTGAAGATTCATGCGTCCATTCTTGCATAAATCCAAGTTCTTTAAACAATGCGATACGTGCTTCTTCAAAATAGGTAAAGGCAACGACATTATTTACATGCCCAAACATATCTACTTCACCAAAACGAACTTTTACAGGATTGTAAAATGAAAAACCACTTTCCCATCGCTCAAAGTCTTCAATATAAGAAATCCTCTTCATTGTTTCCTCTCCTTTTCGCCTTCAAAATAAACAGAATAAACAGAAAAATAAAGTTATAAATATTGCCTCTTCAACATGAAGAGGCAATATTTATTAATAGTTATTGTCGCTACCAAAGAAATCTTTAAACGATTGAATTGTTGTATCACGGTTTAATGCCGCAATTGAAGTTGTTAATGGAATACCCTTCGGACATGATTGCACACAGTTTTGAGAGTTACCACAGTTTGCAAGTCCTCCATCTCCCATAATTGCACGTAAGCGATCTGCTTTATGCATTTCACCCGTTGGATGTGAGTTGAATAAACGAGCTTGTGATAACGGTGCTGGTCCAATAAAGTCAGATTTACTATTTACGTTTGGACATGATTCTAAGCAAACACCACATGTCATACATTTTGAAAGCTCATAAGCCCATTGACGTTTCTTCTCAGGCATTCTTGGTCCTGGTCCTAAGTCATACGTACCATCAATTGGAATCCAAGCTTTAACGCGTTTTAGAGCGTTAAACATGCGACTACGGTCAACTTGTAAGTCACGTACAACTGGGAATGTCTTCATCGGCTTTAAGCGAATTGGTTGTTCTAACTGATCAATAAGAGCTGTACATGATTGACGTGGTTTTCCGTTAATCACCATCGAACATGCGCCACATACTTCCTCTAAACAGTTCATATCCCATGCAATCGGAGTCGTTTGGTTTCCTTTTGAATCAACAGGATTACGACGAATTTCCATCAGTGCCGAAATAATGTTCATATTTGGACGATATGGAATTTCAAACTCTTGGTCAAACGCTTGAGCGTCTGGTCCATCTTGTCTCGTAATGATGAGGCGGATTGTTTTCTCAGACATGTTGCTTATCCCCCTTCTCTTCACCCTTAGCAGCTACATCATGTTTTGAGGAATAGTCACGTTTACGTGGTTTAATTAATGAAACATCCACTTCTTCGTAATGGAATGCTGGTGCATTTCCTTCTCCTTCAAATTTCGCCATCGTAGTTTTTAAGAAGTTTGCATCATCACGATTTGGGAATTCAGGTTTGTAATGCGCCCCGCGGCTCTCATTACGGTTATATGCGCCAATTGTAATAACACGTGCTAACTCAAACATATTTGCAAGTTGGCGTGTAAATGAAGCACCTTGGTTACTCCATCTCGCTGTATCGTTAATGTTAATGCGTTTGTAACGCGCCATTAACTCTTCAATTTTCGCATCAGTTTCTAGTAGCTTTTTATTTTCACGAACTACTGTAACGTTATCTGTCATCCATTCTCCAAGCTCTTTATGAAGAACATATGCATTTTCGTTACCATCAAGCGTTAAAATATTGTTAAATTTCTCTGTTTCGATTAATTCATTTTGCTCATATACAGTAGATGAAACAGCATCAGACGATTTAGAAAGACCTTTCATATACTCAATCGCGTTCGGTCCTGCTACCATACCACCGTAAATTGCTGATAATAGTGAGTTCGCACCTAGACGGTTACCACCGTGCATAGAATAATCACACTCACCTGCTGCAAATAAACCTGGAATACTTGTCATCTGCTTATAATCAACCCATAGTCCGCCCATTGAATAGTGAACTGCTGGGAAGATTTTCATTGGTAGTTTACGAGGATCATCACCTGTAAACTTCTCATAGATTTCAATAATTCCACCAAGTTTAATATCTAGTTCTTTCGGATCTTTATGAGAAAGATCTAAGTACACCATGTTTTCACCGTTAATACCTAGTTTTTGCTCTACGCAAACGTCAAAGATTTCACGCGTTGCAATATCACGAGGTACAAGGTTTCCGTAAGCCGGATATTTTTCTTCTAGGAAGTACCATGGTTTACCATCTTTATATGTCCAAACACGGCCACCTTCACCACGTGCCGATTCACTCATAAGACGTAATTTATCGTCTCCAGGAATTGCCGTTGGATGAATTTGAATGAACTCGCCGTTTGCATAATATGCGCCTTGTTGATATACAGCAGAAGCTGCTGTACCTGTATTAATAATAGAGTTAGTTGATTTCCCAAAGATGATACCAGGGCCCCCTGTTGCCATAATCACAGCATCAGCTTGGAAACTTTTAATCTCCATTGTTTGTAAGTCTTGTGCAACGATTCCTCGGCACACACCTTCGTCATCAACAACAGCTCGTAAGAAATCCCAACCTTCATATTTCGTTACAAGTCCTGCTACTTCGTGACGACGTACTTGCTCATCTAATGCGTATAGTAATTGCTGTCCAGTTGTTGCACCAGCAAATGCTGTACGGTGATGTTGTGTTCCACCAAAACGACGGAAATCAAGAAGTCCTTCTTCCGTACGGTTGAACATAACACCCATACGGTCCATTAAATGAATGATACCAGGTGCTGCTTCACACATTGCTTTAACTGGCGGTTGGTTCGCTAAGAAGTCCCCACCATAAATTGTATCGTCAAAGTGGATCCATGGAGAATCCCCTTCACCTTTCGTATTTACGGCACCGTTAATTCCACCTTGGGCACATACAGAATGTGAACGTTTTACTGGTACTAAAGAAAATAGTTCAACATTTACTCCTGCTTCCGCCGCTTTAATCGTTGCCATTAAGCCGGCCAAGCCACCGCCGACTACTATAAGTTTCCCTTTCATGCTCTCCCACTCCTTACTGGTTTGCTAGCTGTGGATCGATGAACGCTAATAATGCACTCACACCTACATAAGATAGACCTAAGAAAATAGCTAATGTTACATAAGTAGAGATTCTTTGTGAACGTGGAGATACTGTAATTCCCCAGCTTATGCAGAATGTCCATAGTCCATTTGCAAAGTGGAAAATTGTTGAAACAACACCAACTAAGTAGAATGCAAACATAGCTGGATTGTTTAAAATATCTGCCATCATATCATAGTTTACCTCTTTACCTAGCATTGCTTGAATACGAGTTTCCCAGACGTGCCAAGAAATAAAAATCAGTGTAACGATACCTGAAATTCTTTGGAAGACGAACATCCAGTTACGGAAATAACCGTAAGAAACCGCATTGTTCTTAGCTGTAAATGCAATATATAAGCCATATATAGCATGGTACAGTATCGGTAAAAAGATGATGAAAATCTCTAGCGCATACCGGAATGGAAGGAGCTCCATAAAGCCTGCAGCTTTGTTAAAAGCCTCTGCTCCTCTTGTTGCAAAGTTGTTTACAATTAGATGTTGCGTCAAAAAGACACCAACCGGGATGACCCCCATTAATGAGTGCCACTTACGAAACGTATACTCGCGGCCTTTCATGTCCCCATTACCCCCTTGAATGTTTGACTGCTGTTTTCAGATTAATTTACAACAATAATGTTTTTTCACTATTGGCATAAGAAAAACTGAAAAAATTATTCGAAATATTTCAGCATAATTTGATAACAAGTTCATTTTACCCCTATTTTTGTCGAAGCGTCAAGAAAACGTATACATAATTTGCATATAATTTGCCAATTCTTTTTCCCTTCTTATATATTCAGATTTTCCCAAAGAAAAATCTGTTTTTATAAATGAGAAATGTTATATAATAATCCCTATAGAAAGAGGGGAATATTGTGAGTAAAAATACAATCGATACAACATCTTTAGAAGATGTTTCATTGAACGCCTTCGCTTATGAATTGCTACGTGAAGAATTACTACCTGATTTAATCGGTAACGATTTAGATGGTATTTTATACTGGTCTGGTAGAAACCTTGCAAGAAAATATCCACTAGAAACAATTGAAGAAGTCATTCAGTTCTTTGAAAAAGCTGGCTGGGGCACTTTAAGCATTATTGAACATAAGCGTCGTGAAATGCAGTTCCAACTTAAAGGCACACTCATCGCTGAACGTCAAAAACAAAACAGACATTCTTCTTATCAATTAGAAGCTGGATTCATCGCTGAACAAATTCAAAAGCAACGAAACGTAGTTGCAGAGTCCTATGAAGAAAAGAAAAAACGTTCAGACTCTATTACATTTCTTGTGAAATGGGATATAAAAGATCTCATTGAAGTGTAGCATTACCTACAGTCAACTAGACATATAAGTTTAGTTGACTTTTTTTGTATTTTCATTCAGTTAGGTTTATTTTAAATCTTCAGAAATTATACCAAAAAATAGAAGACGTTGTAAACTACAACGTCTTCTTATCCGCTAAATAAGTATAAATCGTCTCTGCGACATTTTTCGGCATACCCGCTTCGACAAATTCCGTTACAGAAGCTTCTTTCATCTTTTTTAGCGACCCAAAATGTTTCAACAATATCTTTTTCCGTTTATCTCCAATTCCAGGAATATCATCCAGTGCTGATTGAATGACAGATTTCCCGTGTAATTGACGATGGAATGTAATCGCAAATCGATGCACTTCATCTTGAATGCGCTGCAATAAATAAAATTCTTGACTATTTCGCTCAAGCATCACAGGTTCAGGTGGATCTCCAATAATTAAATGGGAAGTTTTATGTTTGTCATCTTTTACAAGCCCTGCCATCGGAATATATAAACCGAGTTCGTTTTCTAGAACATCACTTACAGCTGCCAGATGCCCTTTTCCACCATCAATAATGATTAAATCTGGTAAAGGCAAACTCTCTTTCAGCGCCCTTGTATAACGGCGTCTCACAACTTCTCTCATAGACTCATAATCATCTGGTCCTTGAACCGTTTTAATTTTATATTTCCTATATTCTTTTTTAGCTGGTTTCCCATCGATAAAAGCAATCATTGCAGAAACAGGATTTGTCCCTTGAATATTTGAGTTATCAAACGCCTCAATACGATAAGGTGTTTCAATCCCGAGCTGCTTCCCTAAATGATCTACCGCCTTAATCGTTCGCTCTTCATCACGTTCAATTAAGTAGAATTTCTCTTCAAGAGCAATCTTCGCATTTTTATTTGCTAATTCTACAAGATCTTTTTTCTTACCACGTTTCGGCTGTGTCGCTTCAACTTCTAAAAAGCGCTCTACTAAATCTGAGTCTATACTTCCTGGAACGACAATTTCCTTCGGCTTAAAATGACTGCTGTTCTCATAAAATTGACCGATAAACGTTAAAAATCCCTCTTCTGGTTCATCGTAGATTGGAAACATAGAAACATCACGTTCAATTAGCTTTCCTTTTCGAACGAAGAAAACTTGAACACACATCCATCCTTTATCAACTGCATACCCAAACACATCACGATCCACTAAGTCACTCATAATCATCTTTTGTTTTTCCATAATCGCATCGATATGAGCAATTTGATCCCGCAACTCTTTTGCACGTTCAAATTCTAGTTTCTCTGAAGCTTCATACATCTTTGTTTCTAATTCTGAACGAACTTCTTTATGCCCACCATTTAGAAACTTAATAATTTCATCTACAATTTCTTTGTTTTGTTCTTCCGTCACTTCTTTCACACAAGGCGCTAAACATTGACCCATATGATAATATAAACAAACTTTATCTGGCATATTTGAGCACTTACGAAGCGGATACATACGATCTAGCAGCTTTTTCGTTTCATGAGCTGATTGTGCATTCGGATAAGGACCAAAATACTTTCCCTTATCCTTTTTTACATTTCGCGTAATAAGTAATCGCGGCTGTTTCTCAGCTGTAATTTTAATAAAAGGATATGTTTTATCATCTTTTAATTGAATATTATATTTTGGATCATGTTTTTTTATTAAGTTTAACTCTAAAATGAGAGCCTCTAGATTTGAGGAGGTTACAATATATTCAAAATCTACAATTTCTCCTACAAGCCGCAGTGTTTTTCCATCATGCGAACCAGTAAAGTACGAGCGCACACGATTTTTAAGCACTTTTGCCTTTCCGACATATATAACCGTTCCTTGCTTATCTTTCATTAAATAACAACCAGGTTGATCTGGTAAAATAGCCAATTTTTCTTTTAAATGTTCGTGCACTCGTTACCCTCCATTTCTACATGCTTAGCATCTTTATTTTCACATGAAAACATACTATGCCAAAACACCCAACATACGTTCCTTTATTGTAACGGAAAGGTGTAAAAAAGGAAAATAAAAAAGGCTACCAAATGGTAGCCCTTTATTTTAGAAGTGTTTAGAAACTAATTCTACTAACGCTTCTTTCGGTTTGTAACCTAACGCTTGATCAACTACTTTACCGTCTTTTAATACGAAAAGAGCTGGAATGCTCATTACTTCGAATTGACGAGCAGTTTCTTGGTTTTCATCCACGTCTACTTTTACTACTTTTACTTTTTCGCCTAGTTCTGCATCAATTTCCTCTAATACAGGAGCGATCATTTTACAAGGTCCACACCAAGGTGCCCAGAAATCTAATAATACAACACCTTCGCTAGTTTCAGCTGCGAAGCTTTGGTCATTTGCATTTACAATTGCCATTTTATTTCCTCCTTCAAGTATATTCTACCAAGAGTATATCATTAACTTATATACGTGGCGAATAATATGTATCGTTATGTATTGTAACAAAAAAGTGTTCCTTTATACTATATAAAAATACGGATTAAATACTAAAAAGATGAGAGACAGGGGATCTCTCACCTTTTCTATATATAGGGGTACTTCACTTGGAACTCAAGGGTACTCAAATCATGAATGTACTTTTAACTTTTTAAACTCTTCTGTTAAAAGAGGTAAGACTTCAAATAGATCGCCAACAATACCATAGTCAGCTACTTTAAAGATACTTGCTTCTGGGTCTTTATTAATCGCAACGATTATTTTTGAGTTAGACATACCAGCTAAATGCTGAATCGCACCAGAAATACCGCATGCAATGTATAAGTCTGGCGTAACAACTTTACCAGTTTGACCAATTTGTAATGAGTAATCGCAATACTCAGCGTCACAAGCACCACGAGATGCTCCAACAGCGCCGCCTAATACGTCAGCTAACTCTTTTAATGGCTTGAATCCTTCTTCACTCTTCACACCGCGTCCACCAGCGATAATAACTTTCGCTTCAGAAAGGTCAACACCTTCTGCCGTCTTACGGACGACATCTTGAATAATTGTACGTAAATCTTTCACATCTACTGTAATAGAAGACACGTCACCACTGCGAGACTCATCTTTTTCAAGCGTCGCAATGTTATTTGGACGCACTGTCGCAAATAAGATACCGTCTGTTACAATCTTCTTCTCAAACGCTTTACCAGAGTAAATCGGACGAGTAAAGATAACATTTCCACCTTCAACATCTAAAGCAGTTACGTCAGAAACTAGACCAGCTTCAAGCTTCGCTGCTAATTTTGGTGATAAATCTTTACCCAGTGCTGTATGTCCAAATACAATACCTTCTGGCTTTTCTTCAGCATATACAGCTGAAAATGCTTGTGCATAACCATCAGATGTATATGATTTTAATTTATCATTTTCAACTGTCACAACGCGATCTGCACCGTAATGAATCAATTCATTTGCAAAAGAGGCAACGCTGTCTCCAACTAGAAGACCTACTACTTCACCGCCTTCTGCAATTGTTTTTGCTGCTGCTACCGCTTCAAACGAAACGTTACGTAGCGATCCATCACGAACTTCACCCATTACTAATACTTTACGAGCCATAGATTTTCCCTCCTGCATATATAATTTCGTATTTTATTAGATTACTTTCGCTTCTGTATGGAGCAACGATACAAGTTCTTTTACTTGATCTTGCAGCTCGCCTTGTAACACTTTTCCTGCATCTTTCTTAGGAGGCAAATAGATTTCAATTGTTTTTGTCTTTGCTTCCACATCATCTTCTTCTAAATCTAAATCATCTAATTCTACTTCTTCTAGTGGCTTTTTCTTCGCTTTCATAATACCTGGAAGCGATGGATAACGAGGTTCATTTAAACCTTGTTGTGCTGTTACTAAAACTGGTAATGAAGTTTCAATCACTTCCGTATCACCTTCAACATCACGCTCAATCTTCACGTTTGTACCGTCAATTTCAAGTTTTGTAATTGTCGTTACGTACGGAATATTTAACGCTTCTGCTACGCGTGGACCAACTTGTCCAGATGCACCATCAATTGCAACGTTCCCGCCTAAAATTAAATCTACATCTTTATCTTTTAAATATTCAGCAAGTACTTTTGCTGTCGTGAACTGGTCACCATTTTCCACATCATCTTCAATATTAATTAATACAGCTTTATCGCAGCCCATCGCTAATGCCGTACGAAGTTCTTTCTCACTATCTTCGCCACCGACTGTTACAACAGTAACTTCGCCACCTTGTGCGTCTCTTACTTGAATTGCTTCTTCAATCGCATATTCGTCGTAAGGGTTGATGATGAATTCCGCTTCGCCATCGTAAATTGCACCGTTTTTAATTACGATTTTTTCTTCTGTATCAAATGTTCGTTTCATGAGTACGTAGATGTTCATTCCATTTACCCCCTTGTTTTTCAGAAAGATTCTATCAATTTTAATTTTCTGTTAATTTATATTAAAAAAATAATTGAACTACCTGCCACTAAATGAAGGCTTACGTTTTTCTAAAAACGCTGCTACACCTTCTCTTCCATCTTCACCCGTAAATACTTCACCAAAGATTTGAGCTTCGCGTTGTACACCTTCATAATAATGAGACGATTTCGTCGTTTGCAATAACTCTAGTACAGCACGAGTCGTCGCTGGGCTTTTTCCAGCAATCTGTTTTGCAACTTTAAGCGTATCATCTAAAAATGTTTCTTCAGCAAAAACTCCGTTAACAAGTCCCCATTTTAATGCTTCTGCACCAGTAATCGGTGTACTTGTTAACATCATTTCACAAGCTTTCGCTTTCCCAACATAACGTGGTAATCGCTGTGTACCTGCAAATCCAGGAATTAATCCAAGTGTTAATTCAGGTAAACCAAGTTTTGCACTTTCAGTTGCAAAGCGCATGTGGCAAGACATAGCAAACTCAAGGCCGCCGCCAAGTGCCGCTCCATGAATTGCCGCGATAACTGGTTTTGAACATTTTTCAACACGCTCAAACGTAACTTGTCCAAGCTGCGCTAATTCTGTCGCTTGCTTCGCTTCAGTAACAGATGTAAATTCTTTAATATCTGCTCCCGCCGAGAAGAAGCGCCCTTCACCGTGAATAACAACAACACGAATGTTATCATCCTTCTCCACTTGATCAATTAATTCAGTAACGTCATGCATAACTTGTGAAGACATCGCGTTTGCCGGCGCATGATTTAACGTCGCCACCGCGATATGATCTTCAACTCTTACAGATAGGAATTTCAACATGATCCCTCCCATTATTGACGATAACCACAAGCTGCAATAAGTAGCCCATGTACCGTTTTTGAAAGTGCGACCAGATCATACTTATGATCGCTCATTACCCAATTGGTCACAACTTCATCTACTGTTCCAAAGATCATTTGTCTTGCCACGCGAACATTTAAATCCGCTTGGAATTCACCTTGCCTTATACCTGTCTCTAAAATCTCATCCATAACTTGTAAGTAGCCTTTTAATACTTCATTTATTTTTAGGCGTAAGTCTTGATTGGACTGTCTTAGCTCTAATTGCGTAACGATAGCAAGAGGATCATTTTGTGATAACAGCAAGAAGTGCGTTTCTACCAACATGAATAACTTCGATACAGCGCTTTCAATTCCTGCTGTTTTTTGACGAATTGTTTCGACAAAATCTCCCATCTTCTCTTGGAATAAGGATATTAATATATCTTCTTTATTTTTAAAATATAAATAAATCGTGCCATCAGCTACCCCAGCTTGCTTTGCTATTTTAGAAACTTGCGCTTGGTGGTACCCATTCTCCGCAATCACAATGACTGCCGCATCAATAATTTGATTGTATTTCGGTCTATTTTTCTTCACTTTACTGTCCCCTTCAAGAAGATGACTGAATGAATAGTCATTCATATTCTTATAATACTGACTATTTAGAAAAGTGTCAATCCTATTTTTTCAAAAAGAAAGGGCCTTAGCCCGTTTGCTCATCCTCATTTTTTCTTTTCTCTTCATCTATTAGGACACGGCGTAAAATTTTTCCGACTGTCGTTTTCGGCAGTTCATCTCTAAACTCATATACTTTCGGCACTTTATAAGCCGCTAAATATTTACGCGCAAACTGGTTTAATTCTTCCTCAGAACACTCCGCACCTTCTTTTAACACAACAAATGCTTTAACTGTCTCTCCCCGGTACGGATCGGGAACTCCAATCGTCACTACTTCTTGCACTTTTTCATGCTCATATAATACTTCTTCTACTTCGCGAGGATACACATTAAATCCACTCGCAACAATCATATCTTTCTTACGGTCTTTCACATAGAAAAATCCATCTTCATCCATGTAACCAACATCCCCTGTATGAAGCCACCCGTCTTGTAATACAGCTGCTGTTTCTTCTGGCTTATTCCAATACCCTTTCATAATTTGAGGACCCTTTACAACAATTTCACCAATTTCACCCGGAGGTAAAGCCTCTCCAGTTTCAAGTGACATAATGTTTGCCTCTGTATCTGGCCACGGCACACCAATACTTCCTGGCACGCGTTTTTCCCACAAAAAATTTCCATGTGTAACTGGCGACGACTCCGTTAATCCATAACCTTCTACCAATTTCCCACCTGTAACTCTCTCAAACTCTTCCTGTACTTCTACAGGAAGCGGGGCAGATCCACTAATACAAGCTTGAATAGAAGAAATATCATATTCTTTTAAGAGGGGACTATTTAATAGAGCAATATAAATGGTCGGTGCCCCTGGAAATAGTGTGACTTTATGTTTTTTTATCGCTTCAAAAACCATTTTCATATCAAACTTCGGAATCAGCACCATTTTATATCCTTGCATAATACTTAAATTCATTACAGCTGTCATCCCATACACATGAAAGAACGGAAGGACACCAAGAATTACTTCTTCCCCTTCTTTACAATTATATAGCCAATGAGCTCCCATTAAAGTGTTCGAAACAAGGTTTTTATGCGTCAACATAACGCCTTTCGGAAATCCAGTTGTTCCTCCTGTGTACTGTAAAAGGGCTAGATCATTTTCAGGATCACAAGGAACTTCAACATTAACATTACTTTCTCTTTCTACTGATTTCCATAGATGAATCGTTTCGCTTTCCGACACATTCACAACAAGATTTGCCTGCTTTTTTTGTACAAATGGATAAAGTAAATTTTTAGGGAAGGGTAAAAAGTCCGCAATCCGAGTTACGATAATATGTTCAATTTTTGTAGCAGATTGAATATTCGTTACTCTTGGAAACACTAAATCGAGACAAAGAATTACTTTTGCTCCCGAGTCATGAAGCTGGTATTCTAATTCTCTTTCTGTATATAGTGGATTTGTTTGTACTACGATACCTCCCGCAAGTAATGTACCATAATAACCAATTACAGATTGCGGACAGTTCGGTAACATAATAGCAACTCGATCACCCTTTTCCACACCGAGTTTTTGAAGATAATTTGCAAACCTCTTCACCTTATCGTGGAAGTCTGAAAATGTAATATCCTTCCCTAAAAAGTGAAGCGCTTTCTTTTCTGGATAGCGTGAAGCCACCTGTTCCACATATCCATGAAGCGGCTGAATATCATAAGAAATCGTACTTGGAATTTCTCCTGGATAACTTTTCAACCATGGTTTTTCCACCTTCATTCCCCCTCCAAATACATAAAAATAAATGAATGTTCATTCATGATGGTTGGTTTCATTATATTATAGTCGCCATAACGTTACAATCATAATATTCTGACTTTTATATAACTATGCTTCACTCCATTAACTTCTTATTATATGTATAAACTCTCCTAATCTTAAAAGAATAAGAGAGTTATTATTTAGCTTAACCTTATTATCGTTAACACAGCTCCTGGTGTAGTTGTTGATAACGTTGCAACAGCTACCAAACCAAATAGTTGCAAACTAATGGCACTTCCAGCCGCAAGAGTCGTAATAATTGTTGCACTAAATGATGTAGTTGCTAACGCAGGAGAATTGATCGTTCCAGCAAGAGGTGCACCATTAATTGTAATCCGCGAACTGACTAATAATGAAGCCGTTATATTAATCGTATATGAAATATAATAATTCCCCGCATTTGCAGCCGTAAATACTGTATTCCCCCCAGAAACAGTAATACCTGGACCAATATTTTGATTATTCGGAAGCGGGACATTCGTTCCACCAAGAAGTACCGATATCGCTGTTCCCGACGTATTATTTGCAAAAGCGTATGTTGCCGTTATACTTGTGCCAGTTGCCCCCGTGTCTCCTGTTGGACCTGTTACTCCTGTCGCTCCTGTTACTCCTGTTGGACCTGTTGCTCCTGTTGGGCCTGTTATTCCCGTTGCTCCTGTTGGACCTGTTACTCCTGTTACTCCCGTCGCTCCTGTTACTCCCGTCGCTCCTGTTGGACCTGTTACTCCTGTCGGACCTGTTGGGCCCAGCTTAGGAACTGTCCCATCACAACTAAAACAGCAAGAATCAACATGTACACCATTTTGATTATTACACTCACAATACCCATTTATATTATTGCGCCATGAAGACATGTTGACCACTTCCTTCACATTCAATCTTTTAAGTACAATCGCCGAGTTAAAAAACATCTATTTAAATAACAAAGAAATACTTTACCTAGTCGGGATAAACACAGATTTATTCCATACATTCTAGTAATTATTACATGCGATTTGCTCTCCTTTTGCTTGTACTTTCGCCTTCTTGCTCAAATGAAGTTCTTTTTTTCATTCTGCATATACATATAAACTTCAATCCAATTGGTGTATTCATCGGCGGACTACTTGCAGTTGAAATTTTCCTTTTTTTCATGGAAATTAGGATTTAGCTCAATAGCCCTTGCTTTAATAGAAATCGGCATTTCAGCTCTCAGCTCAACAATTATTCAACTCTTTATCGTTAACACAAATTTGAACGTTGCTGTACTTGGAGCGCCTTATTTCTTATAGTTGATGAGGAAGAAGAGTGGGAAGAAGCCTCCTTTTTTATTCGTTCTTATAAGATCAAAAGGAAACTATCTTTTTTTCACGAATGTAACCTATGAACATAACGAGGAGGGATAACATGTATCAAACTATTGAAGGCTTCTTGCAATCATGGACATACGAGGCTGAGTCTACTCAGAAGATGCTCGATGCAT
Source organism: Bacillus sp. EE-W1 (assembly GCF_009760835.1). Lineage (NCBI taxonomy): Bacteria > Bacillati > Bacillota > Bacilli > Caryophanales > Bacillaceae > Bacillus > Bacillus sp. EE-W1. The sequence goes on from NZ_WIPE01000076.1 coordinate 31,933, forward strand.
TAACAGATGAATCTTTGTCAAAAGAAATTGCACCTGGGCACTGGACGTTAGGCAGAGTTGCTTGGCATATCGTGACGGCAATTCCAGTTATATTATCTGGTACGGGACTTAAATTTGAAGGAGAAACAAAAGATTATCCTGTTCCACCTTCAGCTAAAACAATTTCAGATGGGTATCGTAAAGTGAACGCAGCTTTTGTTGATGCACTTCAAGGCGAATGGACTGATAAAGACTTAGCTACTATTAATGACTTCTTTGGTCGTCCTATGCCGAATTCTATATTTTTAATGACACTCATTAATCATCAAAATCACCACCGCGGACAAATGACTGTTTTAATGCGCCAAGCTGGCTTAACCGTCCCTGGCGTATATGGTCCTGCAAAAGAAGAATGGGCCGCGGCTGGAATGGAAGCTCCTAAAATGTAACAATAAAAAAAGACAAGTTGTTTACACATCTTGTCTTTTTCTGTAACTTGTTTCATGTGAAACTATTTTTGCTAAATGGTTGTTTTATGGAAAAAATACGTTAAAATGAATACATATTATGAGGAGGGGCAACCAAATTGAATACAAAAAATAAAAAAATAGCTATGGGAACTATTTTACTAACTTCTATTATCGGAGTTATCAGTGTGTCTCTTTATTGTACAAGTTATGGTACCCCTTGGGGAAAACAAACAGCAGTTACGGAATCAAAAGAATATATTACAAAATACTTTAATCTAGATGCGGAAGTCAAAAATACTTCTTACGATGCTAAAATGAATAGCTATGCAATCTCCTTTGAAACAAGTAAAGACGGAGAGTTTACTACCGAATATAAAAGTCCTAATAACTTTAATATTTCTCCAGGAGTACAAGCATATTTAAGCAAACACTCCAAATTTACAGAGTAGTAACAAAGCATACATATACAAAAAAAGAGTTGCTGTAACGTCAACTCTTTTTTTATTCTTGTCATACAGTTATATCTTCCTTCTCTATATTTTTAATTCCGTAACATGCAATCACAACTCCAATTGCTGCCAATGCTAGTTGAAGAGGAAGGAAAGTTGCTACAGAAAACGTAGTGCTATTCATTGCAATTGATACAACGATAAGGGATGAAACAATTGTAGTTGGCACTGAACGTTTACGCATTCCGAAATATAGTGGGATTAAACTTATTCCCGCAGTTGCAACGGCTAAAGGAACAAGGTTTATCCCTTCTTGCATCAATTGATCTACTGTGAATGAATTAGGAAGAATTGAAAAATAGCTATCTACCCCAAAGAACATTCCTACTACTAAAATATTAGATAAAATAACTGTTATAAATGTTAATGTTGCTGTAATAACCAACTTACTAACCATCATTTTCTTTCGGTTAATTGGATAAGAAAACATAAGTAGTATTGTTTTGTTTTTATATTCACTAATTATTAACCTTGCGATTAACACACTACCAAAAATAATAAATGTTGCTCTTACTAATGTACTAGCCATTAACAAAACCATCTGTGGATCTCTTATTTCTGGATCTCCTTCTATTTGAGAAACGATGCTCGTAAAGATCAGTAATGCCAGTATAGCGATATTTGCAATAATCGCTCCCCTCACATACCATCCAATCTTAAATTTCTTCAGTTCTAGCTTCATAAGACGTAGCATAATAGTCCTCCTTTCATTTACATTTTAATCGATATAAATTACCCCTGTTTTACTTAAAATCTCCACTTTGTTTTTTGCATCACCAATCGTTCCTGCTTTTATCTTTTCTGTATTTTTATCTTTCTTAAGTCCTTTTAAATCTATCATTACGTCAGACGAATTACTTTTAGCCGTAAGTTTCAATGAAGCTGGAACACCTTTATATCTTACGCCAATATCTCCTGACTTTGTTTCTACAAATAATGATTTTCCTTCTTTCATATCTTTCAGTAATACTTCACCGGATGTTGAAGTGATGTTCATATTTTCGTTTTTTATATTTCTCACATAATTATCGCCAGTAGTAGAAGTTATATTTACTTCTTGTAATGAACTATCTTTTAACATTAAATCTCCGCTTTCGGATGTAAATTCACCCTTCTCTGCCGATAGTCCTACAACCATTCCATCTCCAGACTCACTTTTTGTCACAATATTTTTCACTTCTATATCCCTTATTTTCACATCACCCGATTTATTATTTAATACAATTTTATCTATTTCTTTCTTCGGAACAACTATAGATATACTATTTTTCTTCCTAAACGTAAAACCATTAAAGAATCTGGTCGCCTTTTGTTTTTGCTTAACTATAACTTTATTCCCTTCATGTTCTATTTCGACAGGATCTATCTCTTCATCCACTTGTTTACCTTGAGCCAAAATCACTATTTTGTTAGCATCTGTACCTTTAAATTCAATATCCCAGTCTTCATTGTTCACTTCTATTTCTTTTATATGATTTATCTCAAAAGACTTTTCTTTCTTAAAATCTTTCCCCTGAAATACCTTAAAGCCAAAAACCACACTAGCAATTGTCAAAAATAATATTGCAATTACTATTATTTTTTTCACCATTCATACCCCAGTTCGTTTTTGTTTTAGGCTTGCTTCACGCCACATCGATCTTGTCGATTTTACGAAACGATAGATAACTAATGAAAATCCCTAATAAACAGAGCACTATTGGGATAGCTATAAAATCAAACATACTTACTTGATTGCTTTCAGCCCCAACGTTACCACTAATCAGCATACCAATTATTACAGCCGAAGTAATTGTTGTCGGTGTTGATTTCTTTCTCATCCCAAAAAATAAAGAAATTAAACTTATACCAGATATCATAAATGCACTTATAATAGTAGCTGGAACGATAGCTATTATTTCACCTATCGTAGCTGGCGTTTCAATCAGTCCCATCATTGGACTCACAAAATATACGAGCAAACTAATAATAAAAGTAGCAATAATCGTGCTCACAAAACAAAAACAAAAAACAATTGTTAATTTCGCTCTCATTAACATTTTCCTTTGCAGTGGGTACATAAATGATAGTTGTATCGTTTTGTTCTTATACTCATCAATTACTAAACGTGATAAAATGACCGAACTAAAAATAATGAATGTTATCCTAATAAAAATATTTGCTAAAGCCATGTTCTGTGTGAAGTCAGAGAAGAGCACGTCTCCCTCAGCTTTCATTCCCCATGCCATAAGGCTTACTGCAGCGAAAATTGCTATAATACAAATTGCTACACTTTTAAAGTAACTAGATAATCGATGCTTTTTCCACTCAAGCTTCATTAATCTAAGCATACAAACCACTCCTCCATCCTTTATATAACTATCTCTACGCTGCTAACATTCTAATTCCAGCCGTAACTACGCTTACTATTCCTATCACTAGTACAATTAACAACCATTTCCGCTCTGGTTTTCTATAATATAAAATCCCACTTATGAACATTACAATCAATCCACTTACTAGATTCACTAACAATCCATTAAGCATGAATGCCCTCTCCATCCATTACATTTAAGAAATATTCTTCTAAGGAACTATGTTTCTTATTAATACTTTCAATTTCTACATCGTTCATAATAAGTGCTTTTGAAATGGCTTGCTGTGTCGCCGCCAATTCATACACACGAATCATATTTCCACTCATTATTTTGTAATTTTTTATACCGAGTTTATCTTCTAAAATATAAGCTGCACGCTTCACATCAAGAACAGTAATTTCAATGTACTCTGTTTGTTTTCCGTTAATACTCTTCATTGAAACTTCTTTTATTAGTTTTCCATTTTGAATTACACCAATTGTATCCGCCATTTGTTCCATCTCGCCTAAAATATGACTAGAGACTAATAACGTAATACCATATTCTTTGCAGAGCATTTTAAATAAGTCTCGTAATTCTTTAATACCAATTGGATCTAAGCCGTTAATAGGTTCATCTAAAATGAGTAATTCTGGCTTTGTCATGATTGCCCTTGCAATACCAAGTCGTTGCTTCATACCTAATGAAAAATCTTTTACTTTTTTATCATCTATACCGTGCAATTTCACTAAATTTAAAGCATGATCAATTGCGTTCTTGTCGTAATACCCCATATATTCACAATGTAATTCTAAGTTTTCCTTCGCCGTTAATTTATCATAAAAGATTGGATATTCGATAATTGTCCCCATGCGCTTTAACAATTCATAAGATGTATCCGTTAACTTCTCACCAAAAATTTCAATATCACCGCTCGTCGGTTTTATTAAATTTGTAATCATTTTCATAATCGTTGTTTTACCTGCACCATTCGGTCCTAAGAAACCGTATATCTCTCCTTTTTTCACATGCATGTTGACGCTAGAAATAACTTCTTTCCCTTTAAACACTTTCGTTAACTGATTCGTTTTTAATATATATGTCATGTCACTGTCTCCTTTCGCACTACCTTATACTTCTATAATAGACAACGGAAATCTCTTTTTTCTTACCCGTTCCTTACAAATTCCTTACGCTGAAAAAAGCTTGTAGAATCTACTTCTCTACAAGCTAAAACAGCATCTTTTTTAATACAACTGTAAAAATCGTTTTTTTATATGGCTTACTAGAAAGGTTAATTTTTCCATCCATCGCTTCCACAAGCCGTTTCGTAATCGTTAACCCTAAACCGCTCCCTTGGTACAATCTATTTCTTGAATCTTCAAGTGTGTACATACGCTCAAACACTTTATCAATATGAGATTCATCAATTCCTTTCCCTGTATCCCATACATCTATATACACACTCGTTTCATCATCTCTTAACCTCACACCAAGTGTCTTTCCATCGTCTCCATATGTAATTGCATTTGATATTAAATTATTCAATACTCTACCTAATACTTCTACATTTCCAAGTGCATATATATTTCTTTCTGGTATATCAATATGAACTTGAAACCCTTTCGCCGTCACTAAATCATAAAAAGATAAAATCTTCTCACGACAAACTTCATTCATATTTACTTTTGTCATCTCGATTGCCTTGTCACCAGATTCTAATTTTGCTAAATCAAAAAACTTATGAATCAATTCCATTACTTCTAGTGTTTTTACATGCACCTTTTCAAGTAATATTTGCTGTTCTTCTTTACTCATCGCTTTATCCTTATTTAACATTTCTGTATATCCAAGAATAACTGTTAGTGGCGTCTTTAAATCATGTGAAATATTTGAAAGCATTTTTCTCATCGAAATTTCTACTTTTGCATGATCTGCATTCGTTTTCTGTTTTGCAGCTAGTAATTGATTAATTGCCACTAATAATTTTTGTAATTGTAGATTATCTGTCATAACGAGTAACTTCTCGCCTGTTTGTTCATTTACAATACTTTCTAGCTTTTCATATGTGTATCGTAAATTTTTGCTACTGTTTTTTCTCATTTTATACTGTATGTAAATGACACATAACAATGTAAAAATAATACCTATTAACAAATTGACCATATTACATCACTTCCAACTTATAGCCGATGCCCCATAACGTTTTAATATACTCTGGATTAGATGGATCACTTTCAATTTTCTCGCGCAATCTTCTCATATGAACATTTATAACATTATCATCACCGTAATACTCTTCGTTCCAAACTAACGTATATATTTGCGCTTTCGTAAATACACGATTTTGATTCTTTACGAATAGCTTTAAAATCTCAAATTCTTTTAAAGTAAGTTTGAGCGGCTTTCCGTTTTTTTCAACCGTAAAATTAATTGGATTAATTGCTAAATCACCAATTTGAATCATCTTTTCTGTTGTTTCTGTAGCTGAATATTTCGTAGACCTCCGAATACCCGCTTTTACACGTGCAGCCAATTCAATCATAGAAAACGGCTTACAAATGTAATCATCTGCTCCAAGTCCTAATCCAACAGCTTTATCAACATCTGTATCTTTTGCCGACATCATTAAAATCGGAACGGCACTTTTTTCCCGAATGATTCGCACAACCTCTAAGCCATCTAGCTTTGGCATCATAATGTCGAGGATAACTAAATCAAAGGATGATTTAAAAAATGCTTGCACCCCTTCTTCTCCGTCAGACGCGATTGTAACTTGAAAACCTTCCTTTATTAAATACTTTTCCACCATCTCTTGAATTGAAATATCATCTTCAACTAATAAAATATGATGTGACATATGTCTATCCCCTTTTTTACAAACATTAACATTTCAATTGTATCGTAACGAATGAATACTGGAAAGAATTATATGAATTTTCAAACCAACTTCCCTTCCTTCCTTAACAATGATATGATAAAATTCACTACTATTGTTCATAATTAACTTTATATAAAGGAGACTTATCATGTCAGAAAACAAAAAAGTAAGCTTAGCTGATTTAATGCGTGAACAACTTGCAAAGAAAAAGCAAGGAAATGGAAATGGTGCAAATAATACAAATCAAAGCCAAGCAACGAAAAAATTACAAAACCAACAAACGAAGAAAACAAACAACCAACGTAGACGTACAGGTGTATAAATGAACGGACAAAAACGTTCTAATATCGCACCCGGTCTTGAAGTTGATATTGTATTAAAACAAGATCAACGCACCGGTAAATTAACACGTGGAATTGTAAAAGATATTTTAACAAACTCCCCTTCCCACCCTCATGGCATTAAAGTACGATTGCAGGACGGGCAAGTCGGTAGAGTACAAAATATCGTTCAATAAGAAAAGGAGCTCAAATAAACTCGAGCTCCTTTTTCTTTATTACCCTTTAATTTTCTCAATGAAAACTACTTTTAAATAGTCTCCTTCTTTGAATTGATCAATGGTACGAAAATCTTCTGGTAAAGAATGTTCTTCTAATATTTTATATTTGCCATTCATTTCTTTAAATGCCGTATCGATAAATCCTTTAAACTTTTTCATATCAAATGCGCTACAGTTTGTAGAAGCAACGATAATCCCGTTATTTTCTGTAATCGCAATTGTTTCTTTTAGTAAGTTTTTATAATCTTTCGCTGCACTAAATGTATATTTTTTTGAGCGTGCAAAACTTGGAGGATCAAGTACGACCATATCAAATTTCATCTTTTTCTTAGCTGCATATTTGAAGTAAAGAAATACATCTTCTACAATAATATCTTGCGCTTCATAATCAACTTCATTTACACTAAACTGCTCAATCGTTTTACTTAAACTACGATTTGCAAGGTCGACACTCGTCGTTTTACTCGCTCCGCCAAGCGCTGCAAATACAGAGAAAGCACCTGTATAAGAGAACATATTTAATACTGTTCTCCCCTTTGCATATTTATCACGAATTTGTTTTCGAACGTTACGCTGATCTAAAAATACACCAACCATCGCTCCGTCATTTAAATAAACAGCAAAGTTCACACCGTTCTCTTTTACGATAAGCGGGAACTCACCGCGTACTCCTGCTACGAAATCATCGCCTTCAATGTATTTCCCTTTCGTATCAAAACGCTTTTTCTCATAAATACCTTTAAAGTTTGCTACTTTTTGAAGAGCTGCTATAATCTCATCTCTGAAAGTATAAATCCCTTCACTATACCAACTTACTACATAATAGCCGTCATAATAATCAATAATTAAGCCTCCAAGACCATCACCTTCACCATTTAGGGCACGGAGTGCTGTCGTATCACTTGATTTGTAAAATTGCTTTCGTTTATGTAAGGCAGATTTTATTTTACTTTCAAAGAAAGATTGATTAATTTGTTCACTCTCTTTTCTCGTTAAAATCCAGCCGTATCCTTTATTTTGTTTTCCATAATAACCTTTTCCGACAAAATTGTTCTTCTCATCTACTACTTTAATGATTGTTCCTTCTTCCTGAACATCATTTAAATTTTGAATCGCATCTTTTAAAATAAGCGGATATCCACTTTTAATTTCTTTTATAAATTTCGGTTTTATTTTTACAGTTACTTCTGATCGCATATAATAACTTCCTTTCCATTTGCATGCTTTCTCTATAGGAAGCATTTAAAAAACGAGCCTGAAAAAACAGCCTCGTTTCACTATACCATATTATTGCTTTGCTAGTACAACTCGCTCATTCCCTCACTTAACCGCCACATATTTACTACATTTTGAAATGGAAATCTTACTGTCCAAAATAATCAAAAAACTTATTTATTTCACATTTACCATTGACATTGATAATGATTTTCATTATCATTTAATGTATATGAGTTCTCGAAAATAAAGGCTACATTTATAGGAGGAATAAAACATGATTATTGTTACAAATACAGCTAAAATTACAAAGGGAAATGGACATAAATTAATTGAGCGTTTTAATAAAGTAGGTCAAGTCGAAACGATGCCAGGCTTTTTAGGATTAGAAGTTCTTTTAACGCAAAATACAGTTGATTATGATGAAGTAACAATTAGCACACGCTGGAATGCAAAAGAAGATTTCCAAGGTTGGACGAAGAGCTCAGCATTTAAAGATGCTCATTCACATCAAGGTGGGATGCCAGAATATATTCTTGATAATAAAATCACTTACTACAATGTTGAAGTTGTACGTATGCCAATGGCTGCAGCACAGTAAACATATTTCTTTTTTAAAGTATAGAATATGAGAAGCGTTACCACTTCTCATATTCTATACTTTTTTTACTATCTCTTTACTAGTTTCGCATGCACGACTAACCTTCCTGCTTCCGGATCAAGTGCATAGTCACACGTCGAAAGTGTTACGATTTGATCACTCGCTGTCAATTTTGTATCCGTTTTGTACAGCGATTTTTCTTGAATTTTCTCCAAAAACGATGTGTATTCCGTATCATTGCTAAAATCCGTTTCAATGTAATAAAAATCAGTTGTTGTTGTATACACCGAGAACACTTCAAGATCATATCCTTCAAATAATGTATCGTAATATAATTTACGATGCGACATGAAGAACTCTTCATCTAACATTTTCTTTAAACTTCCAAACATAGAACCATCTTTCATACGGTGACCATATAAAATAGTATTTCGATTTTGAGATTTCACATCATTACGATAGTCCATAAAAATGCTGCCTGCTCTCATATCTTCACCTTTATAATTACGAAATAAATAGTAATCATTGTCTTTCGCCTGAACGATTGGATAATTAATTTGTGTATCATCCATCGTAATCCATCCAACTATTTCTTGGTTAATTTGCTGCAGAGCTTTGAACTGTTTACGTACTTCCCCGTCTTGTGATTGCTCTTCCATCGGACTCTTTTCATAAATGTTTTGTGCTTCGGCCATTACTTTACGATTTTCATAGTAATCCATGAAAATATCACCTAATTCATATACTGAATAGAAAAAGGTACCTAAAAAAACAACTGTAAGTATTCGTTGAAAAAAAGAATTCTTCTTCCGTTCTTTTTTACTACTCAAATCATCACCTCAAAACGGATTGTTCGCATATTTAAATACCCGTTGGGACCATATACAACCCTGTATCTTCATCTTGCTTTACAACGACATCTACACCGTATATCGTCTTTATCATACTTTCTGTCACAACATCATTCGGCTTACCTTTCGTAACAATTTCGCCGTCTTTCATAACAATAATATGATCACTATAGCGAATCGCCTGATTGATATCATGTAATACCATAACGATCGTCAATCCATGTACTTCATTTAACTCTTTTACTAGCTCTAATATTTCAAGTTGATAATAAATATCTAAATATGTTGTCGGTTCATCTAAAAAGAGCATTGGTGTTTTCTGAGCTAACGTCATGGCAATCCAAACACGTTGTCTTTCTCCACCAGATAAGGCGTGAATCTCTTTATCACGTTTACTTAGCAAATTCGTACATGCTAAAGCCCTTTCGATTGCTTCTCTATCTTCATCAGTTTGCGAGGAAAAAATATTTTTATGAGGCATACGACCATAACTTGTTAATTTCTCTACCGTCATGTCTGCCGGTGCTTCATTTTGTTGATGGACAACGGCTAACTTTCTAGCAAACTCTTTCGGTTTATATTGACTAATCGCCTTCCCATCGAGTATTATCTCTCCGCTACGAGGGTCGTGATTTCTTGACATCACACCAAGTAATGTCGATTTCCCGCAACCGTTTGGACCAATAATTGTTGTAATTTTACCAATTTCTATTTCACTACTAACCGACTTTAATCGATCCGTTACATTATCATACGAAAAGGTTACATTTTTAATTTCCATGAACTTTATCACTCTTTCTAAGCAAGAATATTAAGAATGGGCCACCAATCACTGCCATAATCGTCGCTGCTGGAATTTCGTTAGGTGGCACAATTAACCTTCCAATCGTATCCGCCGTCAAAATTAATAACGCTCCTGCAAGAGCAGAAAATGGAATTAATACTTTATGATCCGAACCGACTAGTTGTCTTGAAATGTGCGGAACGAGTAATCCTACGAAAGCAATAACACCTGCAATTGCTGTTGATACTGCTGCTAAAAGTACTGCAATAGCAGAAATAATAAGACGAACTCTCGTCACGTGCAAACCTAAGTTTTTCGCAGTCTTATCTTGTAGCGATAATAAGTTACACCAAGCTCCTACAAACAGAGCAAGAATAAGACCAATCGTTCCATATGTAACCATTATTTCTACATCGTCCCACGTCTTCATCGTTATGTTAGAAGTCGTCGTTTGCTTAATACTCTTAATGAAGTATCCGCAAATCGTAATGAACGATTCATTTAATCCAGTGAACATTGCATTAATAGCTATACCAACTAAAATAATGCGAAGCGGACTTAACCCTGACTTCCATGAAAATGCATAAACGAGATAACATGCAAACGCACCACCTAAAAAGGCGAATACTGGTGTCCAGAAAAAGAATTGCGGGAATAGCGTAATAATAACAAGTGTCATAAAACTTGCTCCAGAAGATATCCCGATTACCCCAGCATCAGCAAGTGGATTTTTCATAACAGCTTGAAAAAGCACACCTGAAACGGCCAGAGCTGCTCCAGTAAATAGTGCAATAATAATACGTGGGAAACGTAAATCTTTAATCACTTCAACATCTTCATTTCCCCCTGTAAATATCCCTTGCACAAGCTCAACAATACCTATTTCTAAACTCCCTTTCATCGCTGACAATGATGTCATAACAATAAGCAATGCAGTAACAATGAGGAAACTCCAAGTTTTTTTATTCATTCCACTCTTCCTTTATATTAAAATGCATCACGGATACATCATTTTTTTCAATTCATCTAACGCTTCCATTGCTGCTAAATTACCTGTCGTCCCAAATAAGCGCTCTTCTAAATCGTAAACACGGTTATTTTTAACGGCAACGAAATGTTTCCAAATATCATTTGTTTTAAATTCTTTATCAAACATTTTCACAACTTCATCAGGCATACCATGAGCTGCTCGTAAAATAATATCTGGATCAGCTTTTTTTAAATACTCTGTATTAGAAGCTAAATACTCTACTTGTTCACCTTGCGCAATATTTTTGCCACCTAGTTGTTTCACTAGATCTCCAATATAAGAATGCTCTGTTGCTACTAAATAACTCCCTGGTACACCTAATAAAATAAGCACTGTCGGTTCTTTCTTTCCCTTTACTGCTTTTTTAATCTCTGCAACCTTGTTATCTAACTTCGTTACAACTGCTTCAGCCTGCTTTTCACGTCCATATTGCTTACCTAAATCGCTAATGGAATTTTGCATATTTTTCAAGCTTGTTAAATCTAAAAAATTTGCTTTCGTGCCCACACCATCAAAAACTGGCTTTAATTCATATTCAAGTGTTGTCACGGATAATACTTCTGACGGCTTTAATGACTTTACCTTTTCCATATCAGGACTCATCGGATTCCCGACTTCAGGTAAACCTTTATATCTCTTTGGTAAATCTTTCGTACTTGTTGGAATACCAATTAAATCTACTTCTAACGCATCCATAATTTCAGTAACAGCAACTGTCGTTGCAACAATTCTCTCTTTACTCTCACTCTTTACCTGTTTTGCTGCTTCTTTTTTGGGCGCCGAGCATCCAGCTATACTCACTAATAGAATGATAGCCATTAGTACACTAGCAATTTTCTTCACTCTCAATCACCACTCCTTTCCAAACAATATGAAACAAGTCTTGATGCATGCGAACATGCATCAAGACTCCAAAAATTACAATCTTCCTGCTCTATATTTACGAACTAGTAAAGCAAGTGACCCAAGCAATAGCACCATGTATAAACCTAGTTGTGCTGTATCTGCCGTTTTTGAGTTTTTCTCTTTTTTTGAATCATTTTTTTGATCTTCTTTTTTCTTCTTATCATCTGCATTTCGGTTAAAATCAGGATTATCTACTTTTTTTACATTATCTACTTTCGGTGTAATCACTGGATTGTTCGGATTATTTTTTGGATCCTCTTTAATCGTGCCTAACACACCAATATTATTTGTATCAAATTGAATTTGGACATCGTAGAAATGATGGTAGTTCATTTCGTTGATATCAACTTTTACTTTTGCATTTAATTTTGCAAATAAATCACTTACTTCAAATTGCACTACTCTCCTATTTGCATTTTTATCTTCGCTTACTACTTTCGCATCAGCAAAAAGACTGTTATTTTCCGTTTGGAATTTTGTAATCCATGCACTATTTTTCAACGTCATCTCAATGTACTTTTTACCATCTTTAACGATTAATTTTGCTGGGTGTACAGTATAGTCATGCATCTTTGAAAGCTCATTTGTTTTATCTTTTAACACTTTAAATGGAATATCATATTGACCATCCACTAAATTTCTTGGATCAACTATTACTTTTGGCTTACTATTTCCGCCTTGGTTGTTGTTTCCACCTTGGTTATCGTTTCCGCCTTGGTTATCGTTTCCGCCTTGGTTGTCGTTTTCGCCTTGGTTACCTAAAACTTTAATACTATCTTGATCAAATACAAATTGAACATCGTAGAAATGGTGATAATTCATCGCATCAATATCTACTTTTACTTTTGCGTTTAATTTTTTAGATAAATCATCTACTTCTAACTCTACTACTTTTGTATTTTGCTCTTTATTCTCACTTAATACTTTTGCATTAACAAAAGAACTATTCTTCTCAAACTCAAACTTTGTAATCCATGCACTATTCGTTAATGTAAACGATACATACTTCTTACCATCTTTCACTTTTAGTACAGCTGGACTCTTTGTATATGTGTTCATCATTGAAATTTCTTCTGTTTGATCTTTTAGAACTTTGAAGCCAATGCTGTATTCACCATCTTTAAGGGCTTTTGGATCAATGGTTGCGTTGTTACCTTGGTTGTTGTTTCCACCTTGGTTATTGTTTCCGCCTTGGTTATTG